>NZ_NEIO01000009.1:0-220929 GCF_002113575.1 Pseudomonas sp. B8(2017)
TAGGTAAGCGGTGATAGCCGTGAGCTTGAACTGCTCTGTGTATTTACCCATAGATCCCCCACGGGTTGGATTGGTGTCCAACTTCTTGGGGGCAGTCCAGGATCGCCACAGCCTTCAACGCAGCCGCAGTACCTGTGGGAGCGGGCATGCCCGCGAACACCGGCGCAGCCGGTGCCATACACCGCGTCGCATTCTTCGCGGGTAAACCCGCTCCCACAGGCTCACCACAGCCTTCAACGCAGCCGCAGTACCTGTGGGAGCGGGCATGCCCGCGAACACCGGCACAGCCGGTGCCATACACCGCGTTGCATTCTTCGCGGGTAAACCCGCTCCCACAGGCTCACCACAACCTTCAACGCAACCACAGTACCTGTGGGAGCGGGCATGCCCGCGAACACCGGCACAGCCGGTGCCATGCACCGCGCTGGATTCTTCGCGGGCACGCCCGCTCCCACAGGATCACCACAGCCTTCAAAGCAGCCACAGTACCTGTGGGAGCGGGTTCACCCGCGAACACCGGCGCAGCCGGTGCCATACACCGCGTCGCATTCTTCGCGGGCACGCCCGCTCCCACAGGATCACCACAACCCTCAACGCAGCCACAGTACCTGTGGGAGCGGGTTCACCCGCGAACACCGCGCAGCCGGTGCCATACACCGCGTTGGATTCTTCACAGGTAAGTCAAACCGCCACACCGCCACATCGCACAACAAGCGAGTCCGCCGATCAGAACACCGACCACCCAATCCGCGAGCTCAGCAACTCAAGCGCCGCCATCCCCGCCAGGGAGTTACCCGCCGCATTCAACTCCGGCGACCACACGCACACGGTGAATTGCCCCGGCACGATCGCCACAATCCCGCCCCCCACGCCACTCTTGCCCGGCAACCCCACCCGATAGGCGAAATTCCCTGCTTCGTCATACAGCCCGCTAGTGGCCATGATCGAGTTCACCTGCTGGGTCTGGCGCCGGGTCAGAATCTGCTCACCGCTGTGCTTGCAGAACCCATCATTGGCCAGGAAACAGAACGCCCGGGCTAGGTCCAGGCAGTTCATTTGCAGCGCGCAATAACTGAAATAACTGCGCAGCACCGTCTCCACCTCGTTATGGAAGTTGCCGAACGACTGCATCAGGTAAGCCATGGCCGCGTTACGCGCACGGAATTGATACTCCGAGTCGGCAACGCGGGCATCAATCGCGATATGGGGATTGCCCGATAGCCGCCGCACGAAATCGCGCATCGACAACGTGGGTGCAGCGAAGCGCGACTGGTTGATATCGCAGATCACCAACGCCCCCGCATTGATAAAAGGATTACGCGGCCGACCACGCTCGAACTCCAGCTGCACCAGCGAGTTGAACGGCTGGCCGGAAGGCTCATGGCCAAGCCGCTCCCAAATGGCCTCCCCCGAGTGCCCAATCGCCTGCACCAGGCTGAACACCTTGGAAATACTCTGCACCGAGAACGGCACCAGGGCGTCGCCTGCGCAGTAATAGCTGCCATCGTTGCCATAGACCGCGATGCCCAGCTGGTTCGCTGGCACATCGGCCAGCGCAGGAATGTAGTCAGCCACTTTGCCCTTGCCGATCAAGGGACGTACTTCTTCGAGAATCTCGTTCAACAGCGTTTGCATGAAAGGCCCTGTATCAGTCCCCAGACGACGGCGAAGGGGTAGCAATCTTGACGATTATCGAGCGAAAGAAATCACACTCTCGGTAAGAAATGGCCAGCCGCACCTGCAGTCCAAGGCTCCACGCTATAACCTATGCTGTGCTTGTTTCGACGGTATAGAAAACGCGCCCCCGCCAGGTGCAACAGCAGCCAACCAGGTAATGGAGGACCAACGATGCCAGCTTGCCCTTTACCCGCAGACGAAGCGCTTCGCCAGCGCACGCTCGATGACATGAACCTGGTCGATACACCAGCCGAGCATTACCTCGATACCCTGGTGCGGCTTACCCAGGACCTGGCCCATGTGGATACTGTGCTTATCAGCCTGATCGACCAGGACCGACAGTGGTTCAAGGCCCGCATAGGGCTTGAGGCAAGCGAGACGACGCGCAGTATTTCCTTTTGCGGCTACGCCATTCTCGGCGAGGGTACCCTGATGGTGCCCGACGCCAAGTGCGACGGGCGATTCATCGACAACCCGCTGGTGCTCAACCCGCCCTACATCCGCTTTTACGCCGGCCACCCCTTGCGTGCAGGTAACGGCAAAGCCATCGGCACGCTGTGCATGTTCGATCCCCACCCGCGCGTGCTCAGCGAGGCTCAACAAGCGAATTTCAGGGACCTGGCCACGCTCGCCGAGGGATATCTGCAACTGCGTACCTTGGCCCAGGTAAACCGCGATCTGCGGCTTGAAATGGATCGCGAGCAACGCAAAGCCCTGCTCGACCCTTTGACGCAACTATGGAACCGCGGCGCGCTGTCGGCGTTTGAAGACCATGAACGGCGATTGGCAGAGTTGAACGGCTCACAACTGGGTGCGGTTTATGCCGACCTGGATCACTTCAAATCCATCAACGACAAGTACGGCCATGGAGGCGGTGACAAAGTGCTTTGCGAATCTGCCCGCCGCCTGCGCGCAGCACTTCGCCCCGATGACCTGCTGGTGCGCCATGGGGGTGAGGAGTTCGTCGCTATTTTGCATGTTAAAGACAGCGAAGAACTGACGCGGATTGCTGAGCGGATTCGCGAACAGGTGGGTGCCAGCCCGATGCAGTTGCCCTGTGGTCAGTTGAAGGTAACCCTAAGCATAGGGTGCACCCTGTTCGCCAAAGGTGAAACGCTGGATGACGCACTGGAACGCGCTGACAAGGGGCTCTATACCGCCAAACAGAATGGGCGTGATCGGGTTATCTATGTAGTGCCGCCTCTCTGAGACGAGCACGATCCGGGCTGTACGGCATCTCTTCTCGCACGTCAGCCCGGCTGTTCATTCCCCAGAGCCCGCCCCGCTCGGCATGCCCTTGCCGCCAAAGCTGGATCATCTAAAAACCGCAAACACAGCACTCAAACCCTGCGCGTCCCCAGTGAAAGCAACTGCCTTGCAAAAACTCTAAATGTTGCCGCGATCCCTGTGGCAGCAAATGCCTTGCTCAAAATCTAAAAGATGGCGCGATCCCTGTGGGAGCGGGCGCGCCCGCGAACACGGGCGCAGCCCGTGCCATCCACTGTAAACCCGCTCAAAAAAACTGCACACAACTCATCGATCAGCAGAACCTACTACAAGAAGGCCCAGCCCAGAGGTGCGTTGCCGCACAGATAGCTCAACCGGTAAGCACGGCCCCAGCCTCTAAGGGACCGGCGCCGCCGCGGTCCAACATACCCACGAGGACTCCAACACAGCGAATGGCATCGCCGACAAGGTCTTCACGAACAAACCCGCCCTCAAAAACTGCAAATATCTCCCTGAATTAGCAGCCCCCCTGTGGGAGCGGCTTCAGCCGCGAACACCGGCGCAGCCGGTGCCATGCCCACGCTAAATTCTTCCCCGCCCAAACAGAACACTCAGGCCCATGACACCACAGCTACCCGCCTCAGGGCCTGGCTACTTCCCCAAAGCCACCCACAAAATCGATCCAGTCGTGGGCAGTCCCAATACATCTGACTCACGCCCAAAAAACCTGCCAATCGTCCCAAGCCCCGTCACTTCACCCCTGCCCCGCCAGCCCCGATCTCATCCATGAAATCCGCAAGAAACACTTCAAGCCGAGCATGACGTTCAGCAGCCAGCCGAGCCCCTTCAGCAGTTTTAAACCCTGACGCAAGCTTGAGCAGCTTGGTATGAAAGTGCTCGACCGTATACGCCTTGTCCTGATACTCCCTCCCCCACGCAGTGGGGTTCTCGAAATCGTACAGCGCCGACCCCATTCGCCCGGAAACGTAAAAGCACCGGGCGATACCCACTGCACCTATGGCGTCCAGGCGATCGCTGTCCTGAAGAATCCTGGCCTCAAGGGTGAGTGGTTCGAAGCCAGCCGAGTAGCTGTGGGTTTTGACTGCATGCGCCACCTGTTCGATGCGCTGCAAGGGCCAGCCCATATCAGCCAGGATTGACGCCGCCCTTTGTGCGGACAGCGTTGACGCCTGCCCACGCAAGGGCGAGTTCTTTTCTACTGCGACACAATCATGCAGCACAGTCGCTGCGAGCAGCACTTCCAGGTCGCCGCCTTCTACGCGCTGTATCCGTTGCGCGTTGACCCATACGCGATGGATATGGGACAGGTCGTGGGAGCCATCTGGCTGGTCAGCTGGTAGATACTTCAGCAGGTCAGTGGCAAAGCGCTGGAAAAGGGCAAAAGCTTCGATAGTCATCTTCGGTGCATTCCATGGGCTGTTACTTGGCGTCCGTTGCAGGGGGCTGGCCCGTGACCTGCCTTGGTCCAGATGCGAGCGGGTCAGTTTCAAGGCTCGAGTGGCGAAAGTCCATGCTGGACCGTTGGTTGGCATCGCGACATAACTGGATACAGGGATTCGTGAGTGGAAAGCTTTTTGAGAGCCACAAACCGTTAACAGAGCAGCCAGCGTTGCAGGCTGTGAAGGTGAACGGGCAAAAAAGTCAGAATTAACCCCTTCCTTGTAGGCCATTTCCCAAAGATACTCCCTGCGCCTGTTTTTCGTTGCGGTCGTTTTTTCAGCGTTCTAGTCTCGGTCCGTCGTTGCATATCAACGACCGGCTTTGACAGGCCGCGACGATACACAGTGCATACCCGTTTATGGCGGTTGTGCATGGGGCACGCTCGCGTGCGCCGGTTTCTGTGTTCGCCGGTCTGTCAACCCATGCACAGCTGCCACCTTTCCGTTTGACAGCGGGCTGGCGGTGGCCCCACCGAGAACACAGTACGATGCTTAAAATAGTTCCTGATCCACCCCACACTCTCCAATCCCTCGAAGATACCCTGATCCAGGCCACGGACTACGCGCTATGCGCGGCGACCGTCGTGCATCAGGCAATGCTGCTGCAGCCCAAATCGCCTGCGTCGATTCTTATGATGGCCTCGATGCACGAGCTGGAGACGCTGCGAGCTTTGCTTGAGTCCGCAATAGTCCAGGTGCAGATGCCCACTGAGCCTAGGACCTTGCACTAAGGCTTCATTGATGTGTCGCTCGGGCTGCCCCTATTGCCGGCAAGCCGGGTTCCCACATAGATCTAAGCTGCACCACAGATCTCGAGACCTGTGCAGTACCTGTGGGAGCTGGCTTGCCGGCGATGAGGCCAAACCAAGCACTAGAGATTTCGGGGAGATAAAACAATGTCCACAGAAGAAGCCAAATTCACCGTCGGCAAAACCACCTTCTACCAAGGTGAAAACCAGACACATCCGCTGTTCCGCATCGAAGCAGGAATCCCCTGCCAGAGCGCCCGCGAACAAGCCTCGGAGCTTATGGGCTACGCACGGGATATGACCCTGGACGGCTTGATGGAAGATAAACCCCAGCTGATCTGGGCTTCGCATTACCTCTGCGCATTGGCTAAGGCGCTGATGGATGATGCCGAGTTGGGCATGATGCGCTGAAGAGTCAACTATCTCAGCACCGCCTTCGAGAGTTGGGCAAAGCCCAGCGCCGGAGGCATCTCAACCTCCCATTCCGAGACCTTCAAGTGAATAGTCATACTACGAGAAACAAAGCTATACATTGCGCCGATTGAAATGATCGAGACGGTCCAACAAGCGGATCATCATTTCCGACTCGCTCCCCATGCCCCCAGATTGGGCGACTTCGTTGATGCAAGCTTGAATTACCGGAGACCAGCGCTGCTCTGCCTGCTGCTTCAGCGATTCCAGCAACTGCAGCCCACCGTAGTCTGCGTCCATGATCACATCCCTTTCCGCCTGAAAAGCTGATTTGCGCTCCTCTTCCTGACTGGCTGACGAAGTCGCGAGCCCCTCACCTTGCTCCCCACAAGCAACTCCCACAGCCTTTGGCTGTACGGACGCCACGAGGGCACCTATCAAGTCACCGGCCCTGCGAGTCATCCGCTGCACGGTACCCAACTGGGTATTTCGTCGGAGCTCGCATGGCAGAAAGAAATTCACTTGCTCCCCATAACCGAGCACTGCATCCCCCCACTCTCGCAGCGTCGACTTCTCATCCCCACGAGGATAGTTTTTTCGCGCTCTAAGCCGAGCTATTGCCGACTCGCTCAGCGTACTCGGGTCAATAAGGACCTTGTATTTGCGCAGCAGGTCATAGGCAACCTTCTGGGCTGGTGGCAACAAGCTCGAATCAATCTCCAGAGAGGGTTGCCCTTGACTGGTGATATCAGTCGCCTCCAAAAGACTCAACAACTGTGAAAGTTGATTGTGCTGGCTAGTAGCATCGGGAATGATCCAATCGGAGATCAGAGCCTGAGCCTGGCTGATGGATTGAAGTTGTTTTTTTTGATCGATTGGCATCCATGTTCCTACGAAAAAAGTGATTTCGAGTTTTTCGTGGGGCGTTCGAGGTAGGTCTGATCAACGCAAGCCCCACACTTCCCCGCCCCTGCACCACAGGCACCTGATTGTCCTTGGTATGGATAGCCCGACGCTGGACAGCACGGATGGAGCACTACTCAGACATTTGATGCCAAAGCTCATTTCTGACCTGCCATGACCGCCCTCCAGCGGTTGCCTTTGATCGCTCACGAGAGCGAACCGCTGTACTCGGAAAGCTATCGTTGGCATTATTGGCACAACGCCACCACAGCGCAAACTTTCTTGTTTCAGGCAGTTGGATATGGAATTGACGGTGCGGGTCATGATGGCCGGTCGTGAGATTGACCGAATAACGCGGACGCATAAGAACGTCGATGGGGAATTCTTCGTTTGGTACCGACGGAGAGAATGGCCCGTTGAAGATGGTTGCATCCATGTCGATGCATTACCTGAAATGCCTGCGACTTTGGAGAATGCAGCGCTGCTTGCTGACCTCAGGCCGTTCCTAGACCTCATCGAAAAACCTCTGACCGTAGGTCTGACTGACTGTACAGCTCTGCTGCGGTCCAGTTTTCCAGAAGTGCCTGATGCTACCGTGATATCCATAGCAACGCTCGCGCAGCTGGGACTCAAGCTTGTTGCAAAGGAAGTTCTCATGGACTTCCTTGAGCTGCATCATCAGTGCCGGTCACATGCCGACCTAACTCCTTCCACCTCCGAGCACAATCATGCTGAGGTAGAGGACGCTTCATTTTTCGACTCGGCGGACGTCAATTTCGGAGAGCTGCCAGACGCAATAGCAGGGGATGAAGACTGGTCATTCGACTGGCAGCCTGAGCTTGGGTGGAATGCAACCGAGGCAGACGACTCCGAGCTGCGCGACCTTGCTACAAAAACACAAAAGCTGATCGGCTCTCATGTAGCGTTAGAAACTGGGCTTCGCATCGAAAGCCTGGGCGAGCTACCCGCTGCTGACGACTGGAGGATTATCGCCCCTACCACAGCTGACAGGGACGTTCTCAGTGATGCTGAAACCGAGTCTCCGTTGCTCCTGGAAAATAATCCTGGACCTCGGGCGTCCGCGCCTGCCGTTGCTGCAAGAAGCTCGGCGCTACCCTCACCACACTTGGCGTTCATTGTCGAGAAAACTGCTGGGCTAGGCGAGGCAGCCCTTGAGGTACTAAGGTATTTTGCCGACAACCCTGATGACAAAAGCTCACATGCCGAGGAGTTCACCGGCATTCCGCGCGGAATGATCAACGCCCTCCTTACAGGAACGCTGAGCCGCTATGTTGAAAAAACCAAGTCAGGTGGCTGGGCATGCCATACGTGGGTCCAGGATGTTCTGGCCGCCATGGACGGCAACCTCGAGTGACGTCAGAGATTGTCAAGCTCCTCCCCTTGGACTCGGAGGAACTCCAACACATGCCCGAGAATTCTGGCCGGGCTTCTAAGCTCGCACTCCCAGATTGTGAGCACTTTCCATCCATCTGCTCTGAGCGCACGCCTGGCACGACCGTCTCTTTCGACATTCTGGGTGAATTTCGCTTGCCAGAAGTCTGCGCGAGTCTTGGGGGTAGTGGCGTAACGACAGCCATCATGGCGGTGCCAGAAACATCCATGGACAAATATACAGGTTCTGAATCTGGGGAGTACAATATCCGGGCTTCCCGGAAGGTCCCGGCGATGAAGCCGAAATCGGTAACCGTTGGCATGGAGGAAGCGCCGTACGATCATCTCAGGTCGTGTGTTTCGCCCCTTGATACCAGCCATCATGCGAGATCGGGTTGCCGTGTCAACGATATCCATTCATCTCCCTTTTACAGCAGCGTGAATTCATGAGTCGTACCTATCCCATCCAGGTGGTGGATCTGTTTGCAGGGCCTGGAGGCCTTGGAGAAGGTTTTTCCTCTCACCTGAGCGATGGCGCTGAAACCTTTGAAATCAAGGTTTCAGCCGAAATGGAGACATCCGCAAGATCGACACTCCGACTTCGGGCGTTCTACAGACTTCTCAAGCGCGAATTCCCGGAAGCTCTTGAGGACTATTATCACTTCTGCGAGACCGCAGATGTGGAGAATCCTTACACCAGACGCAGCCATTCCGCCTGGAAACACGCTGACAATGAAGCACAGCAAATCGAACTGGGAACTCCAGAAGGCAACAACAAACTGGATGGTCTTTTGGAGCATCGCCTCGATGAGTCCAAGCCGTGGGTCCTGATTGGCGGCCCGCCTTGCCAAGCATATTCAATCATGGGGCGTGCCCGAAACCAGGCCAAATCCGATTACAGAGCAGAAAATGATCACAGGCACTTCCTGTACAGAGAGTATCTGAGGATCATTCAGCGCAAACGACCCGCCATTTTCGTGATGGAAAACGTCAAAGGCATCCTGTCATCGACGGTGGGTGGCAATCAGATGTTTCCGCAGATCTTGCGCGATCTGGCAGATCCGGACGCCGCCTTCGGTGAAAGCACTACTGGGCCCAAGTATCGCATTTGCTCGCTTGTCACTGATGACATCTACGAAAGCGGAGCGGATCCGGACAGCGTATCCCCTGCAAATTACATCATCCATGCAGAGAGGTTCGGAATACCTCAAGCCCGACATCGAGTGATTCTGCTAGGTGTTTCCGAGGAGTATCTGGGCGCAGTAGCTGATCACAAGCTGCTCGAGACCGCGCCTCCCAGCATTGACCAAGTCATCGGAAATCTGCCTCCCCTGCGCAGTACATTGACTCGCCAGGCAGATTCTCCTGAGCTCTGGGCTGACGTGGTCAAGCAACATCTCGCAGAGCTGGCCGGATCATGCAATGACAAGAACCATGACACTGCAAGCGGCGTCATGCTGGCGCGCCGACTTGGCATAATGGCTGACAGTTTTAGCAGCAACGGCTGGACAAATGGTGGCCTGCGAATGCTGAAACGCCCGGAATGGAGTGGCGAAACCGGAACTCATCTCGATGCATGGCTTCACGATCCTCGACTTCGCTTCTGGCTCAATCACGAAGCCCGGGGGCACATGAGCTCCGACCTTCGTCGCTACGTCTATGCAGCGGTCTTTGCCGATGTCAAGAAGGGCTCCCCCAAGGGTCATCAGGACTTCGATTTGCCAGGTCTTGAACCTGACCACAAAAACTGGAAGACAGGGAAGTTCAGCGATCGCTTCAGAGTACAGCGGGCTGGAATTCCATCGACAACGATCACCAGCCACATCGCAAAGGATGGCCACTATTTCATCCATTACGATGCCAAGCAATGCCGCAGCCTGACTGTTCGCGAAGCCGCGCGACTGCAGACATTCCCGGATAACTATTTTTTCCTAGGTAACCGAACGCAGCAGTTTCACCAGGTCGGTAATGCGGTGCCACCACTTCTGGCGCGGCAAATTGCCGATGTCGTTGCAAGAATTCTGAAAAATGGCAAGAGCTCGGGAAATCCGGTAAAGCTGCCAATCAAGCAGTTCCGCATGTTCGAAACGGAGAGTTGATGTGGAGCCATCCCCTTTCAAGACCCGCAGCGCCCCCCCCAAAGCCAGTGCGATGGTCGAAGCGCTTCGTGGGCTAGGATATAACGTTCAAACGGCGCTAGCAGACATCATCGATAACAGCATTGCTGCTGGAGCTAACGAAGTTCGACTGAAGTTTGATTGGGCAGATGAGGCGAGCCTGATTTCTTGCCTGGACAACGGTAGGGGCATGACAGAGTCAGAGCTTGATCGAGCAATGAGACTCGGGGAGCGTAACCCACTGGAGGAGCGCACCTCGGCGGATCTCGGCCGCTTCGGAATGGGACTCAAGACGGCCTCATTTTCCCAATGCAGACGCCTGACCGTAGCAACTAAAGCCGTAGAAGGAGTGCACTGCCTGCGGTGGGATCTCGATTTTCTTGCGAGCAGTGCAGATGATGGATGGCATCTTCTGGAAGGCCCCCACCCGGGGTCCGAAGCGAATATTTCCATGCTATCGAAGCAATCATCCGGCACGTTGGTACTCTGGGAGCTGCTGGATAGAATTGTGACCAAAGGGAGTACCGTCAAAGACTTCCTCAACTTGGCCGACAAGGTGGAACAGCACCTGGGGATGGTGTTTCACCGCTATCTGGAAGGAAGCAAACCTCGACTGAGGATTCTGCTCAATGATCGCCCTGTAAAACCATGGGACCCTTTCATGAGCGGCCACCCGGCCAAACCGTTCAACCCCCCGCCCTTTCGACATCATTCCGCATTTGGAATAGAGGCTGAATGTCACGTGTTACCCCACAAGGACAGGCTCACTCCGTTCGAATTCGATAATCTGTCAGGCCCAGAGGGATGGACTGCACAGCAAGGATTCTATGTCTACCGAAACGAAAGACTTCTCGTGGCAGGCAGCTGGCTCGGATTAGGCTCCGGTCGATCATGGACGAAAGACGAGGCGCACAGGCTTGCACGCATTCGTCTTGATATTCCCAACTCCGCTGATGCGGATTGGAAGATTGATATTCGCAAATCTACTGCACGACCACCTGTATATCTTCGATCTTGGCTTACCGGCCTCGCAGAGGAAACAAGGAGCCGTGCCAGACGAGCATTTGCTCACCGTGGGAAACCTACGCTGATGGGCAACAGACAGTTGATCGAAGCTTGGAGGGTCGAGCACCTTTCCAGCGGTGTGCGCTATCGGGTCGACAGCGAACACCCAGCGGTTCGGGCAGTTTTGGATGACGCTGGCATGCTGCTGCCGCAGATCAAGGCGATGCTGCGTGTAATCGAGGAAACTGTGCCTGTTCAACGCATATGGATCGACACTGCAGAAAGCAAGGATACCCCTGCTACCGGATTCGATCAGACACCTCCCGAAGAGGTTTATGAAGTTCTAAACATCATGTATCGAAGCTTTGTAAAGAAAAAAGGCTATTCTCCTGCCTCGGCAAAAGCCCAGTTGCGTATTACTGAGCCTTTCCATGCCTTTCCTTCGTTGGTGGATTCCCTTCCCGACAATATCTAATGGAGCTAGACCCCCTCATGTCCGAGGAAAACAAGTGGATTGTGATTCAGGTCGTCCAGACCATGCTGGGCGAATTGGATGAAAAGACCCTGATCACTCCGGAGTTGATCTCCGAACATATCGACAAGGTCCTTAGCATCATGCCGAAGCGCGGCATCGGCCTGGACCGCGACGCCGTCACCGAAGAGCTTATCAGCCGTTTCAGTATCTGGGTTGGCGATGATGCTTCCTTGGTCAACATGGAAGGCCATGTCCCGTGGCTAACAGCCGAGCGTAAACAAAATTGGCGGTACTGGCAGAGGTATCGCGAATGGCAGGAACGTAAACTTCCATGGAAGGCAATGGAGGGGCTGGATAAGACAACGGATCAGACGCTCTCCATGCTTGAGGACCCTAAACGCGACGGGACCTGGGACAGGCGCGGCATGGTGGTCGGCCATGTGCAGTCAGGCAAGACTGCCAATTATACTGGTCTGATCTGCAAAGCTGCAGACGCAGGTTACAAGATCATCATCGTGCTTGCCGGGCTCCACAACAATTTGCGCTCGCAAACCCAGATGCGCTTGGATGAAGGCTTCCTAGGCTACGAAACAGCGGCGACCAAAAATGGCAGCCATCGCCTCATCGGCGTGGGATTGATTGACGGTTCGCACGAGCAGCGCCCCCAATATGTGACAAACCGGGCAGACAACGGCGACTTCAACCTGAGATTTGTGAACAACCTTGGTGTTTCGCCTGAACACAAGCCTTGGCTATTTGTAGTCAAAAAGAACAAATCCGTTCTTACAAGATTACTCAAGTGGCTTCACAGCCATGTCGCGCGCTCCGTTGATCCGGAAACCGGCAGACCTTTGGTAACTCATCTACCTCTGCTCATCATTGATGATGAGGCAGATCATGCCTCGGTGGATACCGGTGAGCACGTCATTGGCGACGATGGCAAACCTGATCTCGAACATGAGCCCACAGCGATCAACAAACTTATCCGGCAAATTCTACATTCATTTGCAAGGAAGGCTTATGTCGGGTACACCGCAACTCCCTTTGCCAATATTTACATTCACGAGCATGGGACTACGAAGCGCGAAGGGCCCGATTTGTTCCCATCGGCGTTCATAACCAACCTTTCTGCCCCATCGAACTATATCGGACCGTCTCGCGTCTTTGGTCTGGCTGGCGAAAATGGTCGCGATGGTGCGCTCGACCTAGTACGCACTGTGGAGGATCACTGCTCTGAGGATGGTCGCAGCGGCTGGATGCCAGTCGGGCACAAAAGTGCCTATGTTCCTGAAGAAGATATGCCTGCGTCACTAGTCGAGGCCATTCAGGCGTTCATTTTGACATGCTGTATTCGCCAGCTGCGCGGGCAACAAAACGAACACTCGTCAATGTTGGTTCACGTTACACGATTCAACTTGGTCCAGCAGCACGTCCATCGACAGATCGAAGATTACGTGTCGCTTCAAAAGCAGCGCGTCATGCGCAAGATCGATCATGAAACATTCATTTCTGACCTTCGCAAACTTTGGGATAATGATTTCCTTGCAACGAGCCAAAGAATTGCAAACCAGACCTCCGAGGACATGTACCGCACTATCCCGGATTGGGACGAGATCGAAAGATTGCTGCCCAGCGTGCTGGACGATATAAAGATAAGAATGATCAATGGCACAGCCAAGGATGCCTTGGACTATGTCGAGAGCACGGATGGGCTGAAGGTCATTGCTGTGGGCGGTGACAAGCTAGCTCGTGGATTGACTCTTGAAGGGTTGTGTGTAAGTTATTTCCTGCGCGCCTCCAAGATGTACGACACTCTAATGCAGATGGGGCGATGGTTCGGATATCGTCCGGGTTACCTGGACCTCTGCCGGCTCTATACAACACCGGATCTTGTCGAATGGTTCGAGCATATCGCCGATGCAGCGGAAGAACTGCGAGCAGAATTTGACTATATGATGGAGAGTGGGCTTACACCGCGGGATTATGGACTGAAGGTAAGATCACACCCAGTTTTGATGGTCACCTCCCCACTCAAAATGCGGACAGCCAAGACGCTATACCTTTCGTTCAGCGGTCAGCTACTTGAAACAGTAAGTTTCTTCAAGGACAAAGATAAGCTGACGTCAAACTTGAATGCACTTGCCTCTCTCTCCAAGGCGCTTGGCAAACCCGGAGATATTCCGCCACAAGAGCGCAACGGCCGCCAAGACAGATGGAAAGGTGTGAGCTGGAATAATGTATCTGCTCAACATGTTGTCGACTTCCTTCGATCCTATCAGACCCATCCTGACTCCCGAAAAGTACGTAGCGATATTCTGGCCGATTTTATCGAAAAAATGAGCTTGTCAGGTGAGCTGAACGCTTGGACTGTTGCAATCATTGGCGGGGGCGAAAAAGCAGTTGAAGACATTCCTGGTCACCCTATTAACCGAATGAGGCGGACAAACAAAGCGCCAGCAGCAGAGGACAAATACTCCATAGGCCGAATCTTGTCTCCTCAGGATGAGGCTATCGATCTCGATGAAAGTTCATGGAATGCTGCCCTGCGACTGACGCAGGAGGCTTGGAAACCTGATCCGGCGCGGGCCCGTGGACAAGAGCGCCCGGAAATCCCAAGTGGCCCATACATTCGTCAGGTGCGGGGGCTCGGCAAGGGCGGAGTGACTGCCCACCCAGAACGCGGCGTGCTCATGATTTACATTCTGGATCCAAAAGCCAGCAAAGTTGAAAATGTCGAAACACCAGTCGTTGCATTTGCGATCAGTTTTCCCTCAAGCACAAAAAACCAATCAGTACCATACGTAGTTGCAAATCTTCTTTGGGAGCAGGAATACGGTGGTAGTGAATAGCAGCAGGGTCTTGACGATATGGAGAGCCTTGCAAGGTGAGCTTACGATTCCTGGCTGGCGATCCATCGATCTTTTTCAGACCGGCACCTGCCTGATCAAGTTGGCACGACACTCACCGAGCGGCCATGAAGCGATATTGATAGGTTTCGCTAACGCTAAATTGGCCCGAACATCGCTACTTCCAAAAGGACAAGGCTTCCGGATGGAACGTGCCAATTTGGGCGAGTCATCTGGTGGCCGCCAGTGGCTTGCAATAGTGAAGCAGCCTTCGGGATGCGTTGACTTGTTTGCTGCGGTAGTCGCTGACATCACTGAGCTCTTGGCTGCAACCAGAGATAGCAGTGAGGACTTGCTTTACCAACGCCTCATGGGGCGAGTCAGAGGCTGGCAGGAGTTCATGCGTAAAGGGCAGGAGGGCTTGAGCAGCGAAGCCGAGCAAGGACTGATCGGAGAACTATGTTTTATCAACCAGCTCATCGAATCAGGCATACCCACTCATTCTGTTATAGATGGTTGGAAAGGGCCCGCGGATGGCCTTCATGATTTTATTCTCGGCATTGGTTCAATAGAAGTAAAATCCACAATTGGCAAAGAGGGATTTCCAGTACGAATTGCCTCACTGGATCAGCTTGACGATTCTCGCAGCCCCCCCCTTTATCTTGCAGGAATTCGTCTGGGCATCAGTGATCAAGGGAAAACGCTGACGGAGTACATAGCGAATATTCGAACTACACTGCAACTCGATCTGGCAGCTTTGACTCTATTTGAAAAAGCGCTGCATGATGCGGGCTACTTGGATATGCATTCTGAATATTACTCCAGAAAATTTCTGCCGATTGAGCTGAGAATGCTGCTTGTGGACTTTAACTTCCCAAGATTGATCCCTTTTAACACGCCCGCAGCTATTTGCTGGGCGCAATACGAAATCGACCTCTCCTTGATAGCGACCGAAAAGCTGTCGTTGCCAGAAGTCCTTGAAAAGCTTGGAGTAATTTGATGGAATTGGCGGAATTCCTGCAAGACACACAGACAGCTATCAGAGATGAGCTAAGCAAGGATTTTGTACCTGGTAAAATTCCTGTCTCTGCGGAAGAACTGTTTACCGAGCAGGTAATGAACCATTTGAGCGACCAAGGCATCACGTTTGACACCAATGTTTGTCATTACGAGGCCAAGGTCGGCAGACACAAAGTCAAGCTCAGCGGCTATTCTGTATCGGACACCACAGATGAAGCAGGCAATCCAGACCGACTGGACCTTTTTGTAAGTTTATACAAGGGGTCGGACCAAGTTGAACTGCTCGCCGACCAGGAAGTCGCCCGAGCAGCGTCTCAAGGCATTCAATTCTTGAGGTTTTGCGCAAACAATCAGCTTTCCAAGCAACTGGACGAAACCAATAATGTTTACGCATTAGTTGCTGAAGTTGAGCGTATTTTCGCGAACCTCGATAGTATCAGAGTTTTTATAATCACGGATGCACGAGTCAAGACTCGAGATTACGCACCTCACGAGGTAGAAAACAAGCAAGTTCGAATAGAGGTAATGGATATTCAACGCCTCTTCAACCACCTGCAGCAAGGTCACTCCAGAGATGAGCTTGTTGTCAATTTCCCAGACTTGTGCGGAGGTCCATTGCCAAGCGTCTGGGTACCCGGATCTGCCAATGATGAATATGACTACGCCCTGACGGCAGTACCAGGCAACGCACTCAGAGCGCTTTACGAGAAGTATGGACCGCGCATTCTTGAGGCTAACGTTCGCTCTTTCTTGGGAGTCGGGGCAAAAGGAGTCAACAAAGGCATTCGGGACACTCTGCGAGATACCCCCGACCGCTTCATGGCTTATAACAATGGCATCGTGATTGTAGCTACTGCCAGCGAGTTGGGGCGAACTAGTGATGGATCTGTTGGCATTTCGTCGCTCAAAGGCATGCAAATTGTTAACGGTGGCCAGACTACTGCCTCCATATATTTTGCCAAACGAAAGCAGCCCGCGCTGGATCTCGACCATGTCAGGGTGCCTGCGAAAATTATCGTATTGCGCTCTGAAAATAGCGATTCTGATGAACTGATTGCAAAAATCTCTCGTTTTGCGAATAGCCAAAACGTAGTTAAACAGTCCGACCTTTCCGCAAACAAGCCCTTCCATCGCGAGCTAGAAAAAATGTCGATGCGGACTTTCTGCCCGGACGGCATAGGTAGATGGTTCTACGAACGCTCAGCTGGCAGCTACAAAGTGATGCTGGAGAAAGATGCAGCCACTCCAGCGCAAAAAAAGAAGCTGCAGTCCGAAATTCCGGCGACGCGAAAACTGACCAAGCCTGACCTCGCCAAATATATATTCGCATGGGGTCAGAAGCCCAATATTGTCAGCCTTGGGTCGCAAAAGAACTTCCAAGCTTTCATGGACGACCTTTCAGAACGAGAGGAAGCTGGCGAAGACACTTTGCCAACCCCTGAAAACTATAAAGAGATGATTGCTAAAGCCATTATTTTCAAAGCAGCACAACGCATCATACGCCCAGTATTTCCTGCATTCCAAGCAAACATCACCGCTTACACAGTTTCACTGCTTGGGCTCAAGCTCGGAACAAGATTCAGGTTTGATCTAGTATGGCAGGAGCAACGAATCTCCCCAGCACTTGAAGATCAGATAGTCATCTGGGCCAAGGAAGTGGACAGAGCTCTACATAAAGGCGCCGGAGGGAGAATGATATCCGAATGGGCAAAAAAAGCCGAATGCTGGGAGGAAATCAAATCTCTCAAATATACAAGCCCGGATGACAATATCCCAGAAATACACTAAGAAGCATCTACAGCACGTTTCATCGAAGTAATTGTTGCGTCAGCTATCCATGCAGTTTTCTTTGCGTGCTGTTGGACCCGACCAAGGTTCAACGGCATCGCTTCCTAAGCTCTGTACGAAATCCCGAAATGTGCAATCCTGGATGATCGACTCAACTACTGTGTACGCGCAACCCGAGCCTCACTTGGCGCCGGAGAAAACGGGGCCTGACGGGCCTGCCGATCACGCTCTAGGTCGCAGTTGTGGTGGCCTGACAACAAATCCACTGCTCCGCGACGCCAACGGGACACCGTTGCGCTTCCTCCCCTCTGGCCGTCAAGCCAGCGATATCAGCTATCCCTGTTGGATGAAGTCAGCATTTAATCGAGCCAACGTGGCCGCCCGATGCGCTCGATGACGCGCAAATCTAAGCTTGGCTTAGGTGCAACAACGTCGAAAAAAATCCATACCTTCCGCCTTCAATGAAGCATTTTGAGGTCCAGCGAGACCGCATTACCCACACCGGTGCGCCAATGACCAATCTCGCTGTGTCAATGACAGCATCTTGCCATCAATTTAGCCTGAGCCGTAACTGCCGTAAAGCTGAAAGCTCCCCTATAGTCGTAAGCGCTCCATGAACCCCACTCAAAGCGCTTACCTGATTCCCGATGCTGTGCTCCCGATTTTCTCTGGAGCCCTCCTGGCATGATGCGACCCGACACCAAGTCGAAAAATTCTATCTGCGTTCCAAGCCAATCAACTATCGAAAATCCATCGATGGGCGTGCTGCCCTGGTCGAGCGGACTTCAAGGTGGCCGTGTCCGACCCGATACTTTTCGTGCTCCTCTACAAGCCGCTCAACCGCGTGAAGATCCTCTATTGGGAACGCAACTGTTTCTCCTCTGACTCAAACGCCGGGAGTCTAAGCGTTTCAAAACCTCACCCGATGCCACTGATAAAAACGCCAGTGACGAGCAGCATTTTACAGACGACAGGCGCAAAGCCTGCCAATCCTGATGCAGTTGAAAAGCTATCTGGACAGGAGCAGTCCCAGTGACCCCGCAAGTATACTGGGCAGAGCATGCAGTATCTGGTCAATAACTGGAGCCGACTGGCGCACTACGTTGAGGCCGGTTTATTGCCGATCGACAACAGCGTCGCCGAACGCTCGATTAAGCCGTTTGCTATCCAATCCCTAGCTTGGCTGTTCAGCGACACACCCAAGCTGCTGCCGTCAGTGTCCAGATCTACAGCCTAGTTGAAACTGCGCTTTATACGCGACTGCGCCACGTATTGGAGCGACTGCCACAAGCATACTGCCGTGGAACCGCCCCTCAGAGATGCCACGGTAACCTTGGCGCCCTCCTTGCGGTAGGTGAGGCTCACGGATCGCATACGTCAAGAGACAATTTGATGCGCCTGCCGACACAACGGTCGAGTCGAGGCACGTATCTAGAGTCATAAAGATAGCATCCGGTTCAATAATGAAAAATGAAAGACGGATCAGGCTTATGCTTACCTTAGCCCTTTAAATTTTACAAAAATCGCGGTAATGTCGAGGGCAAAGGGCCATCACAGATGGGCACATGATTGCCAGAAGGCTTATCAATAATATTTCTATCGATCAAAGGGCGAGCAAGATTACTAGCTCCTACCCAATGACCGAAGCACACAGCTCACGCATACAAGGCAAGGAAAATGAGAAAGGGACGTTACTATCTGGGGCGAGTTATTAAGCTAGGCAACGTTACTCAACAGAGCTTGCAAGCATCGATAATTGATGCTCCGGTAGTTGAAATTGGCAAGTTTGACTGGACCATCACAGATGTGAGAGATGGACGCACTTCCTCCCAACCGTACATTTTCGGAAACCTAACTAAGTACGCCAAAGACGGCAAGGTTACGGTCGTCGATGAAGGGTCAAGGCAACAGGTGAAAGCAAATGCAAGAAACCTTCTAGAAGCTAGCTCACCATTTGTATATCTTCCTGATTTTTCTGGAATAGCTTATCTTCACGTCTGGAACGGTATTCAAGAAGACGTATTCCCTCGACGCTTCCAGTCGGTCATTGAGGCTGCTCACGAAAACTTCTTTGCAAAATGCCATATAGACCCTGTATCAGATTACAAAGCTTTTTATGCCAAATTGAAATCCATTGATACTTTCACAGAGATCTCTGCAAAAGTATTTCCGCCGAACCCTCTATTCGGAAGACTTTGGGGTGAACTGCACGACTACATAAAACACCGCAACGCCTCAGAGGTCTCGATCAAAGAAACGTCTGATAAAAAAGGCGGTCTCGACACCGATATAACGACACACATTGGGCAAATTATAGAAAACCCAGATTATCAACCCGAAGCCATCCCAACCTTAACAGATTCCGCTCTACTTATGGCCGCAGATGGATACGGAGTGGGCAAGGCTGTCGGGCTCGAAAATGGTTACGAGATAGTAATAAAGACGACGGACACACAGAAAAGTTTTCTATTCACTAAAAGCCCCAACCCAGAAGAACTTGCAGCCTTGGCTCACAATGTATTTCAGAAAATCAGCAAAGAACGAGACATGAGGCATTGATGGAAAAATTATACTATATTCTAAAGGTCATTTTAATCAGCGCTGAGGCCGCACTACTCCTTTCCGCAACCTTAATTTTCCTTTTCGCCAAACCATACATAGGACTCGCCACCCAATCATTGAGCATCAATGAAGAGCTTGAAAAGTTTATTATACTTGCACCAATTGGACTCTCAGGCTGGCTCCTAAACGAGTTACGACAGATGGTGTTTGAAGATGAAAAATCAGCAAAACTACTTGTCACTTGGCCAAGTTACTGGAAGCTGAAAGCACATATATCAGTATCCCTCCTATACTGCGGCCTGTTCACCTTATTGGCGATTATTCCATGGCTCACTCAGAAAGGAACAAAGTCGGATCTGGGTTTCACTCTCTTCACTACAGGATTATGTGGCCTGTTAATTGTCGCGAGCAGCGTCTATACAGCTCGCTTTACCATTAAAGAAAAGCTAGCATCTGCAAACTTATAAACGAAAAAGCCCAGTCGTCACCGACTGGGCTTTTTCGTTTCAATAATGGTCGGGACGGAGTGATTCGAACACTCGACCCCTTGCACCCCATGCAAGTGCGCTACCGGGCTGCGCTACGCCCCGACTGGGCTTTGAAGCATGTTCTCAATGCTACCAAGAACGTTGAGGAATGTACCCTAACCTCCTGATAAATGAAAGCTTTTTCTCAAAAAATTTTCCATTCACCAGCAAACCAGCTCACTTCTTCAACACGACCAACACATCCTCCAACTCGACAATCATCTGCCGAATCAGCTGCTTGTACTGGCTCGACTCATCCTTGGCCTCATCACTGGAGAGCCTCAATCGAGCCCCGCCAATGGTGAACCCCTGGTCATAAAGCAGCGCGCGAATCTGGCGAATCATCAGCACATCCTGCCGCTGATAATACCGCCGGTTCCCCCGCCGCTTCACGGGATTGAGCTGATCGAACTCCTGCTCCCAATACCGCAGCACGTGCGGCTTGACCGCACAAAGCTCACTCACCTCACCAATGGTGAAGTACCTTTTGCCCGGTATGGGGGGCAGTTCGTCGTTATGGCTTGGTTCCAGCATAGGCCTCAACCCGGGCCTTCAACTTCTGCCCTGGACGAAAGGTGACGACGCGCCGTGCGGTGATCGGGATTTCTTCCCCTGTCTTGGGGTTGCGGCCCGGCCGCTGGCGTTTGTCGCGAAGGTCGAAGTTGCCGAAACCGGACAGCTTGACCTGCTCGTTCTCTTCAAGTGCGTGCCGAATTTCTTCAAAAAACAGCTCGACCAGCTCCTTGGCCTCACGCTTGTTAAGCCCCAGCTCCTCGTACAGCCTTTCGGCCATCTCAGCTTTCGTCAGAGCACCCATGCCGTTATTTCCTTAACGTGGTGTTCAACCTTTGTTCGAGCGAGGTGAGGATGTTTTGCAGGGTAGTGTTCACCTCATCGTCGTTAAGAGTGCGCGATGGATGCTGCCAGGTCAAGCCGACGGCAAGGCTTTTTCTATCAGGATCAATGCCTTTACCTTGGTAGACATCAAACAGCCTGAGGTCTGTGAGCCATTCGCCTGCATTGTCACGAATTACTTCAAGCACCGAGCTAGAAGCTACATCACGTCCTGCAATCAAAGCCAGGTCGCGGCGGGTTTCCGGGAACTTGGACAGCTCGCTGAATTTCGGCAGGCGGCCTTCGACCACGTCGCCCAGCACCAGCTCGAACAGGAACACCGGGCGGTCCAGGTCCAGGGCTTTTGCCAGCTCTGGGTGGATGGCGCCGAGGTAGCCGACCAGTTTGCCATCACGCTCGATGGCGGCAGTCTGGCCTGGGTGCAAGGCTGGGTGCTTGCCGGCACTGAAGGTGAAGTCGCTCAAGGCGCCGGAGTAGCCCAGCAGGGCTTCCACGTCGGCCTTCACGTCGAAGAAGTCGACGCCGTCGCGGCCGTTGGCCCAGCCTTCTGGCAGGCGGCTGCCGGTGACAACGCCGGCGATCATCGGCTGCTGCTTCAGGTCGCCGAGCTGGCCGACGAAACGCAGGCCGCTTTCGAACAGGCGCACGCGGTCTTGCTGGCGGTTCAGGTTGTGCTGCAGTGCCTTGACCAGGCCCGGCCACAGGGACGCGCGCATGGCGGCCATGTCGCTGGAGATGGGGTTGGCCAGCAGCAGCGGCTCTACGCCCGGGCTGAACAGTTCGAACAGTTTCGGGTCGATGAAGCTGTAGGTGATGGCTTCCTGGTAGCCGCGGGCAACCAGCAGGCGGCGCAGGGTCGGCAGGTCACCGCGGGTTTCCGGCTTGCCCTGGGGGGCCAGGCGGGCTTGCGGGTAGCGAACCGGCAGGTTGTTGTAGCCGTACAGGCGGGCCAGCTCTTCGATCAGGTCCACTTCCAGGCTGATGTCGAAGCGGTGGCTTGGGACGTTGACTGTCCACTGCCCTTCCCCGCTCTTGGTGGTGGTCAGTTCCAGGGCGTTGAGCAGTTGCTCGATCTGGGCTGGGTCCATTTCCATGCCGAGCATCTGGGTGATGCGTTCGGCGCGCAGGGTAACCGGGGCCACTTGCGGCAGGTGCTGTTCGCTGACGGCTTCGACAACCGGGCCGGCTTCGCCGCCGACGATGTCCAGCAGCAGCTGGGTGGCACGCTCCATGGCTTCGCGGGCCAGCTGCGAGTCTACGCCGCGCTCGTAGCGGTGCGAGGCGTCGGTGTGAAGGCCGTAGGAACGGGCTTTACCGGCGACGGAGATTGGCTCGAAGAAGGCGCTTTCGAGGAATAGGTCGCGGGTTTTTTCGGTGTTCACACCGCTGTGCTCGCCACCCATGACGCCGGCGATGGCCAGGGCGCGGGTGTGGTCGGCGATGACCAGAGTGTCGGCGCGCAGGGCAACTTCCTGGCCGTCGAGCAGGACGAGCTTCTCGCCCTCTTCGGCCATGCGTACGCGGATGCCGCCGTTGATTTCTGCCAGGTCGAAGGCGTGCATCGGCTGGCCGAGTTCGAGCATCACGTAGTTGGTGATGTCGACGGCGGCGTCGATGCTGCGCACGTCGCTGCGGCGCAGGCGTTCGACCATCCACAGTGGGGTCGGCTTGCTCAGATCGACGTTGCGGATGACGCGGCCCAGGTAGCGCGGGCAGGCAGCCGGGGCGCTGACTTCGACCGGGCGCACTTCGTCGTGGGCAGCCGGTACGGCTGGCACTACCGGGCGGGTAACCGGGGTGTCGTACAGGGCGCTGACGTCGCGGGCCAGGCCGGCGATGGACAGGCAGTCGCCGCGGTTAGGGGTGAGGCCGATTTCGATGCTGGCGTCGTCCAGGCTCAGGTACTGGCGAATGTCTTCGCCAACCGGGGCGTCAGCCGCCAGTTCCAGCAGGCCGTCGTTCTCTTCGCTGATCTGCAGCTCGGCAGCCGAGCACAGCATGCCGAAGGACTCGACGCCGCGCAGCTTGGCCTTCTTGATCTTGAAGTCGCCTGGCAGTTCGGCGCCGATCATGGCGAACGGGATCTTGATGCCCGGGCGGGCGTTAGGGGCGCCGCACACGACCTGGAAGGTTTCCTGGCCGTTGCTTACCTGGCACACGCGCAGCTTGTCGGCGTCCGGGTGTTGTTCGGTGGCGAGGATTTCGCCCACGACGATGCCGCTGAACTGGCCGGCAGCGGGGGTAACGCTGTCGACTTCGAGGCCGGCCATGGACAGGCGGGCGACCAGTTCGTCACGGGAGACTTGCGGGTTTACCCAACCGCGCAGCCACTGTTCACTGAATTTCATGCTGTTCTCCTAGAATGTGCGTCGATTGGGCCTAGCGGAATTGGGCAAGGAACCGCAGGTCGTTATCGAAGAACAGACGCAAATCGTTGACGCCGTAGCGCAGCATGGCCAGGCGCTCGGCGCCCATGCCGAAGGCGAAGCCCTGGAACTCTTCAGGGTCGATGCCGGACATGCGCAGCACGTTCGGGTGCACCATGCCGCAGCCCATCACTTCCAGCCAGCCGGTCTGCTTGCACACGCGGCAGCCTTTGCCGGAACACATCACGCACTGGATGTCGACTTCGGCGGACGGCTCGGTGAAGGGGAAGAACGATGGGCGGAAACGTACCGCCAGTTCTTTTTCGAAGAACACGCGCAGGAATTCTTCGATGGTGCCCTTGAGGTCGGCGAAGTTGATATCGCGATCGATCAGCAGGCCTTCGACCTGGTGGAACATCGGCGAGTGGGTGATATCCGAGTCGCAGCGGTACACGCGGCCCGGGCAGACAATGCGGATTGGCGGCTGGGTGGACTCCATGGTCCGCACCTGCACCGGCGAGGTGTGGGTACGCAGCAGCATGTTGGCATTGAAGTAGAAGGTGTCGTGCATCGCCCGGGCCGGGTGGTGGCCAGGGATGTTGAGCGCTTCGAAGTTGTGGTAGTCGTCTTCCACCTCTGGGCCTTCGGCAATGCCGTAGCCGATGTGGGTGAAGAACTGCTCGATGCGCTCGAGTGTACGGGTGATCGGGTGCAGGCCACCGGTGGCCTGGCCGCGGCCTGGCAGGGTGACGTCAATGCATTCGGCAGCCAGGCGAGCGCTGAGCTCGGCTTCTTCGAAGGCGGCCTTGCGGGCATTGAGCACAACGGTGACGCGCTCTTTGGCGTCGTTGATCAGCGCGCCGACTTTCGGCCGCTCTTCGGCTGGCAGGTTGCCCAGGGTCTTCATCACCTGGGTCAGCTCGCCTTTCTTGCCGAGATAATTCACCCGGATCTGTTCCAGGGTATTGATGTCTTCAGCGCGCTCCACGGCCTCTAGGGCTTGGGAGACCAACGCATCCAGGTTTTCCATGTACAGACTCCAGATACGAAAATAGGGGAAGAGCTTTGAAGGCTCTTCCCCTATCGATGACGTTCAATGCCCGACGGCGCTAGCGCCGCCGGGTGATTGTCGCGGGTACTTAAGCCAGAACGGCTTTAGCTTTCTCGACAATCGCAGCAAACGCCGCTTTTTCGTTCACTGCCAGATCGGCCAGAACCTTACGGTCGATTTCGATCGAAGCCTTTTTCAGGCCAGCAATCAGACGGCTGTAGGACAGACCGTTGGTGCGGGCACCGGCGTTGATACGAGCGATCCACAGTGCGCGGAACTGACGCTTCTTCTGACGACGGTCACGGTAGGCATATTGACCTGCCTTGATGACAGCCTGCTTGGCAACGCGGAATACGCGCGAGCGTGCACCGTAGTAGCCTTTAGCCAGTTTCAGAATTTTCTTGTGACGCTTACGAGCGATGACGCCACGCTTAACACGAGCCATGAGTAACTTCCTCTATCTAAACCAGAATTAACGTACGCGCAGCATGCGCTCGACTTTTGCCACGTCAGACGGGTGCAGCAGGCTGGCACCGCGCAGTTGACGCTTACGCTTGGTCGACATTTTGGTCAGGATGTGGCTCTTGAAAGCGTGCTTGTGCTTGAAGCCGGAAGCGGTCTTCAGGAAGCGCTTCGCAGCACCGCTCTTGGTTTTCATTTTTGGCATGTTGGAACTCCGCATTCGATAAAATTACACAATAATCATCAGGCCTGCCGTGCCCGGGAGATTACTTCTTCTTTTTGGGGGCGATGACCATCATAAGCTGGCGTCCTTCCATCTTCGGATGCTGCTCAACGGAGCCGTATTCGGCGAGGTCGGCTTCGACCCGCTTCAACAGCTCCATGCCCAGCTCCTGGTGGGCCATCTCACGGCCGCGGAATCTCAGAGAGATCTTGGCCTTGTCCCCATCGGTAAGGAAACGTACCAGGTTGCGTAGTTTTACCTGGTAATCCCCTTCTTCCGTCCCTGGACGAAACTTGATTTCTTTGATCTGGATCTGCTTCTGGTTTTTCTTGGCTTCGTTGGCCTGCTTCTTCTTCTCGAAGAGGTGCTTGCCGTAGTCCATCACCTTGCAGACGGGCGGTTGCGCGTCTGCAGAGATTTCCACCAGATCCAGCTTCGCTTCATCAGCGATACGAAGCGCTTCATCAATCGAGACGATGCCAATCTGCTCGCCGTCAGCGCCAATTAACCGAACCTCGCGTGCCGAGATATTCTCGTTGATCGGGGCTTTCGGTGCAGTTCGTTTATCGTTTCTCATTTCACGCTTAATAGTCATTACTCCGATTCTAGGCGACCGCGCTGGGCGACAGCGCTGTTGAGCAGCTGCGTGAATTCAGCCACCGGCATGGAGCCGAGGTCTTTGCCTTCACGGGTGCGTACGGCGACGGTCTGCGTTTCGACTTCGCGATCCCCTATAACCAAAAGGTACGGGACCTTGAGCAAAGTATGCTCGCGGATTTTAAAGCCGATCTTCTCATTTCTCAAGTCCGACTTGGCACGGAAACCGCTACCGTTCAGGGTATTTTCCACCTCGAGGGCGAAATCGGCCTGCTTGTCGGTGATGTTCATGATCACGGCCTGGGTTGGGGCCAGCCAGGCCGGGAACACGCCGGCGTAGTGCTCGATCAGCATGCCGATGAAGCGCTCGAACGAACCGAGGATGGCGCGGTGCAGCATGACCGGGCGAACTCGGCTGTTATCTTCGGCGATGTAGCTGGCATCCAGGCGTTCTGGCAGGTTCGGGTCGTACTGCAGGGTACCGCACTGCCAGTTACGGCCGAGGCAGTCGCGCAGGGTGAACTCGATCTTCGGGCCGTAGAAGGCGCCCTCGCCCGGCTGGTATTCCCACTCCAGGCCCGATTCGTTCAAGGCGTCGGCCAGTGCGCCTTCGGCACGGTCCCACAGCTCTTCGGAACCCACGCGCTTGGCCGGGCGGGTCGACAGCTTCATGGCGATGTCGGTGAAGCCGAAGTCCTTGTACACGTCCAGGGTCAGCTTGATGAAGTCGGCGGCTTCTTTCTTCACCTGTTCTTCGGTGCAGAAGATGTGCGCGTCGTCCTGCACGAAGCCACGCACGCGCATGATGCCGTGCAGGGCGCCGGACGGCTCGTTACGGTGGCAGGCACCGAACTCGGCCAGGCGCAGCGGCAGGTCGCGGTAGCTCTTCAGGCCCTGGTTGAACACCTGCACGTGGCACGGGCAGTTCATCGGCTTGACCGCGTAGTCACGGCTTTCCGACGAAGTGGTGAACATGTTCTCGGCGTAGTTGGACCAGTGGCCGGAACGCTCCCAGAGAATGCGGTCGACAACCTGCGGGGTCTTGATTTCCTGGTAGCCGTTGACGCGCTGGACCTGGCGCATGTACTGCTCGAGTACCTGGTACACGGTCCAGCCGTTGGCGTGCCAGAACACCATGCCCGGGGCTTCTTCCTGCAGGTGGAACAGGTCGAGCTGCTTGCCGATCTTGCGGTGGTCGCGTTTTTCGGCTTCTTCGATGCGCTGGATGTACGCAGCCAGCTGCTTCTTGTCGGCCCAGGCGGTGCCGTACACGCGTTGCAGCTGCTCGTTCTTGGCATCGCCGCGCCAGTAGGCGCCGGACAGCTTGGTCAGCTTGAATGCCTTGAGGAAGCGGGTGTTCGGCACGTGCGGGCCGCGGCACATGTCGACGTATTCTTCGTGGTAGTACAGGCCCATGGCCTGCTCGTCCGGCATGTCTTCGACCAGGCGCAGCTTGTAGTCTTCGCCACGGGCCTTGAACACGTCGATGACTTCGGCGCGCGGGGTCACCTTCTTGATGACGTCGTAGTCCTTGTCGATCAGCTCCATCATGCGCTTTTCGATGGCGGCCATGTCTTCAGGGGTGAAGGGGCGCTCGTAGGCGATGTCGTAGTAGAAGCCTTCGTCGATGACCGGGCCGATCACCATCTTGGCGGTCGGATACAGCTGTTTCACCGCGTGGCCGACCAGGTGGGCGCACGAGTGACGGATGATCTCCAGTCCCTCTTCATCTTTAGGGGTGATGATCTGCAGGGTGGCGTCGTTGCTGATCAGGTCGCAGGCATCGACCAGTTTGCCGTCGACCTTGCCGGCCACGGTGGCCTTGGCCAGGCCGGCGCCGATGGAAGCGGCGACTTCGGCTACGGATACGGCATGATCGAACGAACGTTGACTGCCATCGGGAAGAGTAATAACGGGCATGGCGCCTCCTCTCCTAGTGGTGACCCCTACCAAAGGTCACGTGGGTTGGGATGAGCCAGTACAAGATCCGACCTGCCTTCCCGCAACGGGAAGCCTGCCTCACAGTGGCAGAAGCCTTTCGGCTTGCCAGGGACGAACCAGAGTGACTGGAAAGAAAAAAGATAGCTGCAGGCTGCAAGTTGTCAGCTGCAAGCCGGGCATGCTAGCACGCGGGTTGCATGCCAGGCAGAAATATTTGGAAATTACGCCGCAGCGGTGAACTAACGCGGAAAAATTCCTATCAGACCTTGGGAAGCAACCTACTCTTGATGAGACCTTAACCCAAGGAGTAACTGGTTATGCGAGTTCCGTCTCTTCTGGCCCTGGCGGCCGCTGGGGCCCTGCTGCTGCCCATGGCTGCGAACGCCGGCAACTTCCCGGCCGGGAAGGAAGCCGCCTACATGAGCCAGTGCACACAAGTGGCACAAGGCCAAGGCGTTGACGCTGCGACCGCGAAAAAACACTGCGACTGTGGCGCGCAAACCATCAAAAAGAATTTCACCGACGCGGAGATTGCCGACCTCGACAGCAACGATGGCGTGGACGCCAAGCTGATGCAGAAGGCCCAGACGGTCGTGAAACAGGCCTGCGCACCGAAGAGCTGAAACCTTAAAGCCGGAGCAGACCAGCGATTCTTTGAGCTGGATCAATATCCTGCGAAGGTAAAAGGCGCTAGATGCGCAGAATTAGACTATGATGTGTCCCGTGCTCCGTAGCCTCGGCCGCATTGCACCACTGAAAAAACTAAATGTTCTGGAGATTCACCCATGTCCAATCGCCAACAAGGCACCGTCAAATGGTTCAATGATGAGAAAGGCTACGGCTTCATCACCCCAGCAGGCGGCGGCGACGACCTGTTCGTTCACTTCAAGGCCATCGAATCTGACGGCTTCAAGAGCCTGAAAGAAGGCCAGACTGTTTCCTTCGTCGCCGAGCGCGGCCAGAAGGGCATGCAGGCTGCACAGGTTCGTCCGGAGTAATTCGGATAGCTGTAAAAAAACCCGCCCTTGTGGCGGGTTTTTTTATGGCATCTGTTGCCTTTACCGGCCTCATCGCCGGCAAGCCAGCTCCCACAGGTCCAGCACAGGCCTCACCAGCGGCGTCGCACCTGTGGGAGCTGGCTTGCCAGCGATGAGGCCAGTAAGGTCAACCGCAATTGACGCGAACCACCTTGCCCTGCTCGTCCACGTTCAGGTTCAAGCGCTCGGAGCGGTACTCAAGGGTAACCACGTCGTGCGGCTTGAGAATGCGGGCCATCTGCGAGCCACTGGCCTTGCGCGCCTGCTCCAGCAGCTCGGCGCTGGCGGGCTTGCCAATGGCGAAATCGGCGCCGCTAGCTTCGCAGCGGCCATCGTTGCCTGCCGGCGTGGCTGGCGCAGCGCCACCAGCAGAATTGCCACCAGTGCTGCAACCAGCCAGGACAGCAGCCACCGCCAGGGTTGCCAGGTAAGCACGGGTACGGAACATGAAGCCTCCTAAATCGGTCCGGGAACTGTCTGATCCGACAGCTCCGCTCATCTTTTGTTGCAAAACCGGTC
Organism: Pseudomonas sp. B8(2017); assembly: GCF_002113575.1. Lineage (NCBI taxonomy): Bacteria > Pseudomonadati > Pseudomonadota > Gammaproteobacteria > Pseudomonadales > Pseudomonadaceae > Pseudomonas > Pseudomonas sp. B8(2017). The sequence continues at coordinate 29,211 of NZ_NEIO01000009.1, forward strand.
AAGTCTGCCTGAACTCGCCAGCCGAGGCGAAAACGCAATCGTGACCGGATTTTGCACAACCCGCTGCGTTTGCCATATGCTTAAGCCGCAAGGTCACTGACGCAAAGTCATGATTTAGTGCAAGAAGTGGAGCGCACCCCGCCTCCATCGAACACCAGGGTCAGGTGTTCGCCCCTTCGTCCCGGGCCCCAAGCGAGAGCCTTTCATGAGCAGCCACAGCATCGAAGCCGATATCAAGGTCAAATGGGCCGAAGGCCAGAGCGCGTACAGCCCTGGCACGCCGGAGGAGTTGCTGCTGATTGCCATCGACCTGCTGGTGCGCGATCGCGGCGCCGAGGCGGCACGCAGCTTCTTCGACCAGGTGTTCGAGCGCTACGCGCCGCACACGGCTATTCCAATCGCGCCAAACGGGCGCTGAGCAGGTCGAACAGGCCCTGGGCATCGCCCTCCTCCACCCACATCACGTTGGCTGGCTGCTTTAGCACGCCGTACCAGTCGGCAAGGGTCTGGCCGAAGCTGGGGCCTTCGCGGCTGTCGATGCTCATATGGATGCGCCGGCCGCTGAACAGCTCGGGCTTGAGCAGGTAGGCGATGACGCTGGCGTCGTGCACCGGGCCGCCGGGCATGCCGTACAGGTCCATGTCGTGGGTGATGTAGGCGTTGAGGATATCCACCACCCGTTTGCTGGCCTGGTTGTTCACCGCCGCCAGTTGCTTGAGGCGGGCGTCGCTGGTCAGCAGTTTGTGGGTGACGTCCAGCGGCAGGTAGGTCAGTTGCACGCCGCTGGCCAGCACCACTTCGGCGGCATGTGGGTCGGCATAGAGGTTGAATTCCGCCGCCGGGGTGATGTTGCCGCCGTTGAAATGGGCACCGCCCATGACCACCACTTGCTTGATGCCTTTGGCGATGTCCGGGCGCTGGATCAGCGCCAGGGCCAGGTTGGTTTGTGGGCCGAGCATGGCGATGGTGATGCTGTGGGGCTTGGCGGCGCCCAGAGTGTCGACCAGGTATTGCACGGCATTGCCCTGGGCCAGCGGCGCTTTCGGTTCGTGGACCTGGATGCCGGTAAGGCCTTCTTCGCCGTGCACGTCGGCGGCGTAGATCGGCTTGCGCACCAGCGGGCGAGCGGCGCCGGCATACACCGGGATGTCTTCGCGGCCGGCCCATTCGCGGGCCAGGCGGGCGTTGCGCGAGGTTTTTTCCAGGCGCACGTTGCCGGCCACGGTGGTGATGGCGCGGATGTTGAGCTCGTCGGGCGAGGCCATGGCCAGGAACAGCGCGACCACGTCGTCGGCGCCGGGGTCGGTGTCGATGATCAGGTCGATGGGGGCGGCCTGGAGGGTGGTGGCTGCGGCCATGAGGGCGATTCCTTGTAGCAGGGGTTTGAGCATGGGTGGCACTCCTGTTGCCTGGGTGGTGGTTTCTGGGGCCGCTTTGCGGCCCAATCGCCGGCAAGCCAGCTCCCACAGGTACTGCATCGGCCTCAAGCATTGCGCAGTACCTGTGGGAGCTGGCTTGCCGGCGATTCGGGGGCGCAGCCCCCACCTTCAGAAAGTCACGCCGGAAATCAGCGCGATGTTGCTGTAGGGCTGGCACTCGCCGGTGCGCACTACCGCACGGGCACTGCGTGACAACTCCTTGAAATCTTCATGGCTCAGCCATTCGCGCTTGCCCAGCTTGCCCTTCAGCCGCTCGATCTCGACCAGCGCCGGTGGCACTACTTTCTGCATCTCTTCGGCCAGCACGTGGCGCTCTACCTGCAATTCGCTCAGCACAACCCGCAACACGCTGGCGAAATCCGGCAGGCCGGGCATGACGGCCAAGTCGATCAGTTCGACACCCGGCGGCACCGGCAGCCCGGCATCGCCGATCACCAGGATGTCGCCATGCCCCATGCCGGCAATGGTCCGCGACAGGGCAACGTTCAGCAGCGGGGTCTTCTTCATGGCGCAAGCTCCACCAGGTAGGGAATCGACGGCTGGGCACCGGCGCGGGTAACCGACAGGGCCGCGGCGCGCTGGCCGAAGGCGATGGCTTCGCCCTCCTCCAGGCCGCGCACCAGGCCAGCGGCAAAGCCGCCGATGAAGGTATCGCCGGCTGCCGTGGTGTCCAGCGGCTGCACCACCGGCGCGGGGAAGTGCTGATGGCCCTGACGAGTGACCAGCAAGGCCCCTTGCGCGCCCAGGGTAATGATCACTTTGCCCGCGCCCAGTTGCAGCAAGCGCTCGCCGGCGCGCCGGGCACTGTCCAGATCAGCCACCGCCACGCCGGTCAGGGCTTCGGCCTCGCTTTCGTTGGGCGTCAGGTAGTCGATGTGGGCGAACCAGTCCGCCGGCAAGGGGCCGGTCGCCGGCGCCGGGTTCAGGATCACCCGCTTGCCCAGTTCATGCCCCCTGGCCAGGGTCCAGGCCACGGTGTCGACCGGTACTTCCAGCTGGCAGATGATCACCTCGGCCGCCTGCAGCAGCGCATCGAACCGCTGCACCGACTGCGGCGTCAGCAGGCCGTTGCCACCGGGGATGATGACGATGCAGTTCTGGCTGGCGGCATCCACGGTGATCAGCGCCACACCGCTGGACACGCCCTGGCAGGTGCTGACGCCCTGGCAGTCGATGCCTTCCACATACAAGGCCCGGTGCAGTTGCCGGCCATAATCATCGTCGCCGACGTTGCCGATCATCGCCACGCTGCCGCCCAAGCGCGCCACGGCCACCGCCTGGTTGGCCCCCTTGCCGCCCGGCACGGTGAAAAAGCTTTCGCCGGGGAGTGTTTCGCCGGCCCGGGGCAGGCGCTGGGCGCGGGCCACCAGGTCCATGTTGAGGCTACCGACTACCACGACCTTGGCACTCATGACATTTCCTTAGCGTTAGCGGTAATCGTTGAACAGGTCCGGGCGCGGCCCGGTGGACTCGCGCAGCACGATGCGCGGGGCGACGATGCGTTGCTCCGCCGCGCCCTGCCGGGGTGTGCCGATACGCGCCAGCAACAGCGACGCGGCGCTCTCGCCCAACTCGCGGATCGACTGGCCCACCGTGGTCAACGGCGGGTACACATAGCGGCTGAGTTCGATGTCATCGAAGCCGATCACCGACAGCTCGCCGGGTACGTTGATATTGCGTTCGGCCGCGGCACGCAGCACGCCGAAGCCGATCATGTCGTTGCCGGCGAAGATCGCCGTGGGCCGCTTGCCCTCCAGCAACCGGGTTGCCACCGCATGGCCACCCGGGCTGGTGAAGTCGCAGTGCAGCACGCGGTCGCCCAGCACCGCTGCACCGGCCTCGGCCATGGCGCGACGGAAGCCGCTCAGGCGCAGCTGGGTGACCCCGGTCTCGGCAGGGCCGCCGATGTAGGCGATGTCGCGGTGGCCAAGCTCCAACAGGTGGCGGGTGGCCAGGTAGGCGCCCTGCTCGTGGTCGATGCGCACCAGGTCGGCATCGACGCCATCCAGTTCGCGGTCGACGATCACCATTGGCGTGCGCACGCCAGTCAGGCTTTGCAGCAGGTCGCTGTCCTGGCCTACCGAAGCCACCACCAGGCCGTCGATGCGCTTTTCCAGCAGTACACGCAGATAGCTGCGCTGCTTTTGCGGGTTGTCGTCGGAGTTGCACAGGATCACGCAGTAGCCGTTGCGTTCGCAGGCGTCTTCGATGCCCCGCGCCAGTTCGGCGAAGTACGGGTTGACGCTGTTGGGCACCAGCAAGCCGATGGTGGCCGTGCTGCGTGCTTTCAGCGAGCGGGCCACGGCGCTGGGCACGTAGTCGAGTTCGGCGATGGCGGCTTCGACTTTCAGCCGTACCTGCTCGCTGACCGGCCGGGTCTTGTTCAGCACATGGGACACGGTGGTGTAGGAAATGCCCGCCAGTGCCGCGACGTCTTTGATGGTTGCCATGTTTTCAGTTCCGCCGGCCTGCACGCCGGCTACGGTAAGTGTCGAGCACCACGGCGATGACGATCACCGCCCCGGTGATAATGCGTTTGGTCGGCTCGCTGGCACCGATCTGCGCCAGCCCTGCGGCCAGCACCGAAATGATCAGTACGCCAAAGAAGGTGCTGATGACCGAGCCACGCCCGCCCATCAGGCTGGTGCCGCCAATCACCACGGCGGCGATCACCTGCAGCTCCAGGCCGGAGCCGGCATTGGGGTCGGCGGCTTCCAGCCGCGAGATCTGGAACAGCGCAGCCAGGCCGGCAAGCAAGCCCATCAGGGCGAACACCAGCACCTTGTACGGGCGCGGGTCGATGCCGGCCAGGCGCACAGCCTCTTCGTTGGTGCCGATGCCGATCAGGTAGCGGCCGAACACCGTGCGGGTCAGCACCAACTGGGCCAGCACGATCACCAGCAAGGCGATGATGAACGCCGGCGAGATGCCGAATGCGATGGGGTTGGAGAACCAGGCATAGGCATCGCCGATATAGGCGGTGCGCGAGTCGGTGAACTGGTAGGCCAGGCCGCGGGCCATTTCCAGCACCCCGAGCGAAACGATGAACGACGGAATGCGCCAGGCCACAGTGACGCCGCCGGTGATGCTGCCGGCCAGCGCGGCCACGGCCATGCCCAGCAGGGCCGAAGGCAGCACGCCCCAACCCCAGCCGAGGATCGCCACGCTGACCGTCGAGGCCGCCAGCGCCAGCACCGAGCCCACCGACAGGTCGATGCCGCCGATGATCAGCACGAAGGTCATGCCCACCGCCAGCACCATCAGGTCGGGGATCTGGTTGGCCAGGGTACTGAAGGTGTTGTACGACCAGAAGTGGCTGCTGAGGAACGAGAACAGCACGATCATCGCCAGCAAGGCGCCGGCCAGGCCCAGGTAGGTACCCAGGCCAAGATAGGTGCCACTGGGGCGCACCGGTGCGGCGCCTTGGCTGTCGAGCGGGGTGGTTTTCATGCATCCATCCTGGGAGCTGCGTCATGCAGCAGTGCGTCACGTTTCTGATAACCGGCAAAGGCCGCGGCCAGCAGCTGGTCCTGGCTCCAATGGTCACGCTCGAAGGTGTCGATCAGGCGACCGGCCGACAGCACGGCGATGCGGTCGCAGATCAGCATCAGCTCGCGCAGGTCGCTGGACACCACCACCAGGGCCTTGCCCTGGCGCGCCAGCTCGGCCAGCAGGCCATAGATGTCGAACTTGGCGCCGACGTCGATGCCACGGGTGGGCTCGTCGAACAGCAGCACCTGGCAATCGCGCTCCAGCCAGCGGCCGATCACCACCTTCTGCTGGTTGCCGCCAGACAGCTCGCCCACCACCTGCTGCGGGCCGGCACTGCGAATGCGCATGGCCTGGATCTGGCGCTCGGCCAAGGCCGCTTCGGCTTCGCCATCGAGCACCCCGGCCCGTGATACCGCGCCGAGGTTGCCCAGGGCGATATTGGCGCTGATCGACTGCGTCAGCAGCAGGCCCTCGCCTTTGCGGTCTTCGGTGATCAGCGCGATACCGGCCTGCACGGCAGCCTTGGGCGAGTCGATGGTGACCACCTGCGGTGGCTGGCCGAGGGCAATGCTGCCGCTGTCGGCACGGTCGGCGCCGTAGATCAGGCGCAACAGCTCGGTACGGCCGGCACCGATCAGGCCGGAGATACCGAAGATCTCCCCTGCCCTGACCTCGAACGACACTTCACGCACCTTGTCGGCACGGCTGAGCTTGTCGACCTTGAGCAGCGGCGCGCCGATCTGCCGCCTGCCCAGGTCGATATGCTCGCCCAGCTCGCGGCCGACCATCAGGTTGACCAGTTCGGCGCTGCTGTAGCGCTGTATCGGCTCGTCGCACACCAGTTTGCCGTCGCGCAGCACGACGATGCGCTGGGCCACGCGCTGCAGTTCTTCCAGGCGATGGGAGATGTAGACGATGGCCACGCCACGTTGGCGCAGGCGCTCGATCTGGGTGAACAGCAGCTCCACCTCGCGCGCGGTGAGCATGGCGGTGGGCTCGTCGAAGATCAGCACATGACAATCGCCGATCAGGTTGCGGGCGATTTCGACCATCTGCTGGTGGCCGATGCCCAGCTCGCCGACCGGGGTGTCCGGGTCGATGGCGTCGAGGCCGACCTGGGCCATGGCGGCCGTGGCCAGTTGGCGCAGGCGCTTTTGGCTGATCCAGCCAAAGCGGCCGGGCAGGTTGTCGAGGAACAGGTTTTCCGCCACGGTCAGCGTGGGCAGCAGGTTCAGCTCCTGCATGACCATGCGCACGCCGAGGCGCTCGGCCTCGCTGCGGCTGCCAGGCGCGTAGGCCTGGCCGCGGTAGTGCATGTGCCCGGTGGTGGGCGTTTCCAGGCCACTGATGAGCTTGGACAGGGTGCTCTTGCCGGCGCCGTTCTCACCGGTCAGCGCCAGCACTTCGCCGGCCCGCAGGTTCAGGCTGACCTCGCCGAGCACGGGCTGGGCGTAGGTCTTGCCCAGGCCGCTGGCGGCGAGCACCACTTCATTGGCCGATGCAGGCATGGCCGTTTCTCCTGCCAGCGATCAGGGCTTGGTGATGAGTTGGACCGGGGTCTGGATGACGTTGTCGGCATCCACGTCAGGCTTCTCGCCCTTGACCATTTTCAGCGCCGCCTGGATGCCATACACCGCCTGCTGGCTGGCCGCCTGGTCGAGGGTGGCGAGCACGCGGCCATCGGCGAGCATCGGCTTGATGGCGTTGATGTTGTCGTAGCCCACCACTTGCACCTGGCCGGCTTTGCCAGCAGCACGCACGGCCGACACGGCGCCCAGGGCCATGCTGTCGTTACCGGCCAGCAAGGCTTTCAGGTCGGGGTATTCGTTGAGCATGGAGGCGGCGACGGCGTTGCCTTTGTCGATTTCCCAATTGCCGCTCTGCACCGAGACAATCTTGATCTGCGCGGCCTCCATGGCGTCCTTGAAGCCGGCGGTACGCTGCTGGGCGTTGGTGGTGGTCGGCACGCCTTCGATGATGCCGACCTGGTCGCCGGCCTTGAGCTTCTCGTTGGCCAGGTAGTCGCCAACCAGGCGCGCGCCCTTGCGGTTGTCGGGGCCCACGAAGGGCACGCTGATGCCTTTGCTCTTGAGCAGTTCAGGGTCCAGGCGGTTGTCGATGTTGATCACCACCACGCCCTGGTCCATGGCCTTCTTCACCGCCGATACCAGCGCCTTGGAGTCGGCCGGGGCAATGACCAGAGCCTTGGCGCCCGCGTTGACCATCTGCTCGACGATGCGGATCTGCTCGCCGGTGTCGGTCTCGTTCTTGATGCCGTTGGCGATCAGCTCGAATTCATCGGCATGGGCTTTCTGGTAGTCCTTGGCGCCGTCTTCCATGGTGCGGAAGAACTCGTTGGCCAGCGACTTCATGACCAGGGCGACCTTGGGCTTGTCTTCGGCGTGGGCGGCCGAGAACGGCAGGGCCAGGGACAGCGAGGAAATGACCGCGAGGGCCAGCAGACGACCGGGGAACGGCAGTTTCATGGACGATGACTCCGGATCTTGTGTTTTTTGTCGGATCGCAAACGTTTGCGTTGCCTAACTATGGAAACAGGACCGGGGTTTGTCAAATCCGTTTGGCTGTGGAAGGTCAAGTCGAGCCTGGGGCAGTTTATCCGGATTTTTTCCGAAAAGCCGAACGTCCTTTCCTACGTTTGTTCGGAATCTCGAATGGAACGCACCTTCATGTAGGAGCGGCCTTGTGTCGCGATGGGCTGCGCAGCAGCCCCGGCAATTTGTGTATTCGCCCGTGAATCTGGGGCCGCTACGCGCCCCATCGCGACACAAGGCCGCTCCTACAGGCAGCGCGCACATGCCTGGTACGAAACCTGCCTTGCACCCTGTGCGACAAAACAACCATCTCATTAGGAAGAGAGAGAACAATAACGATGAATGCCGCACTGAAAACCTTCGCCCCCAGCGCACTCGCCCTGCTGCTGGTGCTGCCAACCACCGTTTCGGCCAAAGAAGCCGAAACCCAGCAGAAGCTGGCCAACGTGGTCATTCTCGCCACCGGCGGCACCATTGCCGGTGCTGGCGCCAGCGCCGCCAACAGCGCCACCTACCAGGCCGCCAAGGTGGGCGTCGACAAGCTGATCGCCGGCGTACCGGAACTGGCCAACGTGGCCAACGTGCGCGGCGAGCAGGTCATGCAGATCGCCTCTGAGAGCATCTCCAACGACGACCTGCTCAAGTTGGGCAAACGCGTTGCCGAACTTGCCGAAAGCAAGGATGTGGACGGTATCGTCATCACCCACGGCACCGACACCCTGGAAGAAACCGCCTACTTCCTCAACCTGGTGGAAAAGACCGACAAGCCGATCGTGGTCGTCGGTTCGATGCGCCCGGGCACCGCCATGTCCGCCGACGGCATGCTCAACCTGTACAACGCAGTGGCTGTGGCCAGCGACAAGCAGTCGCGCGGCAAGGGCGTGCTGGTGACCATGAATGACGAGATCCAGTCCGGCCGCGATGTGAGCAAGGCGCTCAACATCAAGACCGAAGCCTTCAAGAGCGCCTGGGGCCCGATGGGCATGGTGGTGGAAGGCAAGTCCTACTGGTTCCGCCTGCCGGCCAAGCGCCACACGGTCAACTCCGAGTTCGACATCAAGCAGATCAGCAGCCTGCCGCAGGTGGACATCGCCTATGGCTATGGCAACGTCACCGACACCGCCTACAAGGCGTTGGCGCAGAATGGTGCCAAGGCACTGATCCATGCCGGTACCGGCAACGGTTCGGTGTCGTCGCGGGTAGTGCCGGCGCTGCAGGAACTGCGCAAGAACGGCGTGCAGATCATTCGCTCGTCGCACGTCAACCAAGGTGGTTTCGTGCTGCGCAACGCCGAACAGCCGGATGACAAGAACGACTGGGTCGTGGCCCATGACCTGAACCCGCAAAAGGCGCGGATCCTGGCGATGGTGGCGATGACCAAGACCCAGGACAGCAAGGAGCTGCAGCGGATCTTCTGGGAGTACTGATCACTAGTACCCCCTGAAATGCAAACAGCCCCGCTGCGTGGGCGGGGCCGTTTGCTGTCAGCTAGCCGAAGGCCTCAGTGGCTGGTCGGCATCGCAAACTCCGCCCCCTTGGCAATCGCCTGCGGCCAGCGCTGCATGATGCTCTTCTGTTTGGTGTAGAAGCGCACCCCTTCCTCACCGTAGGCATGCATGTCACCGAACAGGCTCTTCTTCCAGCCACCAAAGCCATGCCAGGCCATCGGCACCGGGATCGGCACGTTGATACCGACCATGCCCACCTGAATGCGACGGCCGAACTCGCGGGCGATGTGGCCGTCGCGGGTGTACAGGCTCACGCCATTGCCAAACTCGTGGGCGTTGATCAGGTCGACCGCTTCGGCAAAGTCCTTCACCCGCAGGCAGGCCAGTACCGGGCCGAAGATCTCTTCCTTGTAGATGCGCATGTCCGGGGTGACGTTGTCGAACAGCGTGCCGCCCAGCCAGAAACCGTCACCACAACCTTCGCCAGCCGTCTGGCCGTTGAAGTTGCGGCCATCGACCAGCAGCTTCGCGCCCTCCTTCACGCCTTGCTCGATGTAGCCGGTGATGCGCTCCAGCGCCGCGCGGGTGACGATCGGGCCCATCTCGGCTTCGAGGTTGGTACCGTTCAGCACTTTCAACTCGCGGGTACGCTCGATCAGCTTGGGCATGACCTTCTCGGCAGTATCGTCACCGACAAACACCGCCACGCTGATAGCCATGCAACGCTCGCCAGCCGAGCCATAGGCGGCACCGATCAGGGCATCGACCACCTGATCGATGTCGGCGTCGGGCATCACCACCAGGTGGTTCTTCGCCCCGCCCAGCGCCTGCACGCGCTTGCCGTGGCGGGCACCGGTTTCGTAGATGTGGTTGGCGATCGGCGTGGAGCCGACGAACGACACCGCCTGCACATCCGGGTGCTCGATCAGCGCGTTGACCGCGTCCTTGTCGCCCTGCACCACGTTGAACACGCCGTCCGGCAGGCCGGCCTGCTTCAACAGCTCGGCGATGAACAGGCTCGGGCTCGGGTCCAGCGGGCTGGGCTTGAGCACGAAGGTGTTGCCGGTGGCCAGGGCGACCGGGAACATCCACATCGGCACCATCACCGGGAAGTTGAACGGGGTGATGCCGGTGACCACGCCCAGCGGCTGGCGCAGGGTCCAGTTGTCGATGTTGGTGCTGACCTGGTCGGTGAAGTCGGTTTTCAGCAGCTGCGGTGCGCCGCAGGCGAACTCGACGATCTCGATGCCGCGCATCACCTCGCCCTGGGCATCGGTGAACACCTTGCCGTGCTCGGCGGTAATCATGCGGGCCAGGTCGTCGCGGTGCTCGTTGAGCAACGCCAGGAACTTGTTCAGCACCCGCGAACGGCGCAGTGGCGAGAGGTTGCTCCAGGCCGGGAAAGCGGCCTTGGCCGACGCGACGGCGGCGTCAACGTCCTTTTGCGCAGAAAGCTGCACCTGGCCGGTGACCACGCCGGTGGCCGGGTTGTAGACCGGCAGTTGCTGGCCGCTGGTGGTCTCGGCCTGAGCGCCGGAGATCCAGTTCATGATGGTTTGGGTCATTGTATTTTTCCCGTAATTCATTGGTAGAGCGCCTGCCCCTGTGGGAGCGGGCGTGCCCGCGAATCAGGCACCGCGGTGAATGGCACGGGCTTCGCCCGTGTTCGCGGGCAAGCCCGCTCCCACAGGGATCGCGCCAGCTTTCAAATGCCGAGCAAGGTACAAAGGGCCAGTGTTGCGTCAGTAGATGGCATAGACCTTGCGCACGGTTTCCAGCACGTCCCAGCGGCCGGTCCAGCCTGGCGGCAGGATGATCAGGTCGCCGCCGGTCACTTCCACCACCTCCCGGGTGCTGTCGTCGGTGAGCAGCGCCTTGCCGGAGATGATGTAGGTGAACTCGGTGTCAGGGCGGTCGACCACCGGCCAGCCACCCGGCTGGCACTCCCACACACCAAGGTTGCCGACCGCTTCCGGGGCCTGCTTGCTGATGGCGATCTGCGGGTCCCCCTGGTCGGCGCCGGCACGCTGACCGGCAGGGTTCAGTGGCAGTGCCTTGATATCGGCGTGCTTGATGATGGTGAACGAAGGCATGGGGTTTCTCCTTGTCAATGGGCGCCGGTGAGCTTTTCCAGCAGCATCGCGGCACGTGAAGGTTTGTGGGTGTAGCGCTCTTCCAGATCACTGAGCGACGCGGCAGCCAGGCCGCTGTTGATGCCGAACCAGCGCAGCGGTTCTGGCTCCCAGGATGGCGAGCGGTGGTTGACCAGGGGCAGCGTGTTGATGTCTTCATCACGCTCGAGAATCAGGTTGCGCAGAATGCGCCCGGCCAGGTTGCTGGTGGCCACGCCATCACCGACGTAGTTGCCGGCCCAGGCCATGCGCTGGTTGCGGTCGATGCTGACGGTCGGGCACCAGTCGCGGGAAACACCCAGCGCGCCACCCCAGCGGTGGGTGATGCGGGCGTCGCGCAGGGCCGGGAAGAATTCGAGCAGGGTGTCGTGGATCTTGCCGTGGATACTGTCCACCAGGTCGGCCTGCTCGGGCATGCTCGAGCCCCATTTGTAGGGCGCGCCCCGGCCACCGAACACCAGCCGGCCTTCGGCAGTGACCTGGCCGTATACGCGCAGGTGGCGCATGTCGTTGAACGCCAGGCGGTGGTCGAGGTTGAGCCGGGCCAGCAGCTCTCGCGGCAACGGCTCGGTGGCCAGCACCAGCGAATACAGCGGGATGACGAAACGCGACTTGCCCGGCTGTTGCGAAGTGAATGCTTCGGTGGCCCGCACGGTCATGCCGGCACGTACCGAACCGTGTTCGGTGTGCACCACGCCCGGGGCCATCTGGGTGACCGCCGACTGCTCGTAAATTGTCGCGCCCAGGCTTTCGACCAGCTTGGCCAGGCCACGCACCAGCTTGCCGGGGTGGATGAGCGCGCAGTGTTCGGTGTAGAGGCCGCCAAGGGTGCCTTGGGCGCCGGTCCGGGCCTGGGCTTCGGCTGCCTCCAGCACTTGCCACTGGCCAGGCAGCCCGAAGCGCGCCGAAGATTCCACGGCCGCACGCGCCCGCGCCATCTGCGGGGCGCTGCGGGCCAGGGAGAGGAAGCCCTGCTTGGCATAGTCGGCATCGACCCCTTCCAGCGCCAGCACCCGGCCGATCTCGTCGACCGTTGCGTTCATCGCAGCCTGCAGGTGCAAGGCCGCATGGTGGGAATACAGTTGCTCCACCCGGTGCAGGGAAATCGGGAAGATCGCCGAGGCCCAACCGCCGTTACGGCCCGATGCGCCGAAGCCGACGGCGTTCTTTTCCAGCAGTACCACGTGCAGCGACGGGTCGCTCTTGAGCAGGTAGTAGGCGGTCCACAACCCCGTGTACCCGGCACCGACGATCACCACATCGGCATCGGCCACGCCGTCCAGCCGGGCCCGTGGCGCGCTCGGGGCAAACCATAGCGGTTTGTTGGGTAACAGGGACAAATCGGATTTCGCTGACATGCTGGTGGCTTCCCGTTGGCGTTTGCGACTGGTGTAGAGGCTTCGTTTAGTCAGTACTGACCAGTGCGTGTTGGCCTGAGGTTATGCGGGGTTGGCGGGGGGTGGTATCGACCATTTTCAATAGACGGAGCCATCAGCCATACAAATGTATGAACGATCATCAGCATTTGCAGTTGCGCGGTACCTGTGGGAGCGGGCATGCCCGCGAACACCGGCAAAGCCGGTGCCATCCACCGCGTCGCCTGCTTCGCGGGCGCGCCCGCTCCCACAGAGACGGCGCGGGCTTCGAGTTGGCGCTGAACCTGTGGGAGCGGGTTCACCCGCGAAGAGGCCCTCGAGCTCAATCACGGCTGCAGCTTGATTTCAACAAAGCCCAGGTACCCGCCAGACACCCGGCACCGGCCCATTCGCGGGTGAAACCCGCTCCCACAGGGAACGTGCAACGTATGAGAATGCTGTTAACTACCTGCCCCCCCAGCCAACGCGACACATCTGCGTGCCAAAATCATCGTGGGGTCCACCAGGGCAACCGTCCTGCCACTCAGTTCATAAGCATCACAGTGGCTGAGCACCAGCGGCAGTTCCGTACAGCCCAGAATCAGCACCGTCGCCCCCACTTCCGAGAGATGCTCGGCCGCAATCAACAACTGGTCCCGACACAGTCCTTCAGTGAAACCAGCCTTGATGCCCCGCTCACCGTAAATGGCCTCCATGACCAGCTTCTGGTAATCCGGCGCCGGCACAACAATCTCAAGCCCGGCGCGGCTCGCTGCCTGGTGATAGACCTGGCTGGCGACGGTGCCTGACGTCGCCAGCAGGCCGACCGTCTTGTCGCGGCCGTATGTTTGCCTTATCCAGTCGATCGTCTCGGTGAGCATGTTGACGATTGGCACGCGCAGGTGCTCCTGGATGCGTTCAACAAACGCGTGAGCGGTATTGCACGGGATTGCAATTGCGTTGGCACCGGCGCTTTCCAGGCGCTTGCAGGTCGCGTACATGGCCATCGTCGGGTCGGTTTCATCATTCAGCAGGCTGGCCGTGCGGTCCGGAATTTGCGGGTTCTGCTCGACCACCATCTTGATATGGTCCTGATCCCGGCCCGCAGGCGTACCGGCAACCACCTTGCCCATGAAATCCACCGTCGCTGCAGGGCCGACACCACCCACGATACCCAGCTTGAAAGGCAGTTCACGGGGCGCACTTGAGCCTTGGGTCGCAAACGTGGCGTAGAGCTCATTGATATCCAGTGCGGCAATGCCACGGCGCTGCAGGTCGGCGCACACCAGCGAAAGCTCGGTCATACCCGGCACGACCAAGGTGGCACCCTGTGCCTGCACTGACAGGCATGCCTGGTACACGGACTCCAGAGGCATGCCATCCAGGTGCCCATCCTTGATGCCGTTGACGCCATACATGGCCTCCATCAGCGCGACCTGCGCTTGCGCGTCGGGGTACACCACATCGTACTGGCGGCCCAACGCTTGTTCGAAGAGCCCGGAATGGCGCACATAATCCGAAGCAAGCACACCGAGTGTACTGCCTGGCTCCGCGACCTGACGGATGTGTCGCACCAAGGCTTCCATCATGTCCAGTACCGGAATCCCCAGCTCTTCCTGGATCTGTGCGCGGAACGTCTGGCTGGCAAAGCAAGGCAGCATGATCGCATCCACACCGCTCGCTTCGAATGACCTGCACACCTCGAAAACGTAGAACTTTCGCGAGGTCATGCTTGCGCTTGCGTCCAGAGGCAGCAGCACATCCTTGAAGGGATGTTGCTCGAGCAGGAAATGAAAACGCCCCTGGTCCTCCAGCACCGCCCGCGACTTCACAAGCTTGTAGAAAAGGTCGCCCCCCGCGAGCGAACCAAGCCCGCCGACAATCCCGATCGTGTGGGCAAAAGCTTGTGGACCTGCTGCCTTCTTCGACTTCATGAGCAAACTCCTCAGGCGGCCGATACCGGGCGGTCGAGGGTGGACGCCCCGCTTGCCGCTTCCGGCTCGGTCTGTGGCTCTGATCTGGCGATCACCGCCGTGGCAATGCTGTTGCCCACGACGTTGGTAGCGGTACGCGCCATGTCGAGGAACTGATCGATACCGATGATCAACAGCAGGCCAGCCTCAGGCAGGTTGAACATCGGCAAGGTCGCAGCGACCACCACCACCGACGCCCGCGCCACGCCCGCCATGCCCTTGCTGGTAATCATCAGTGTCAAAAGGATCAACACCTGCTGGGTGAAACTGAGGTCGATGTTGTATGCCTGGGCGATGAACATGATGGCGAACGCCTGGTACATCATCGAACCGTCGAGGTTGAACGAGTAGCCCAACGGCAGGACGAAGCTGGACACGCGTTTCGGCGCACCGAACTTCTCGAGCGCTTCCATCGTTTTCGGGTAGGCCGCCTCGCTGCTGGCCGTGGAGAACGCCAGCAGCACAGGCTCGCGAATCAGTTTGCCGAGCGTGAAAACAGACTTGCCCAGGCACAAGTAACCCGCACCGAACAGCACTGCCCACAGCAGCAGGATGCCCAGGTAGAACTCGACAATGAGCTTGCCATAGTCGACCAGCAGCCCCAGGCCTTGAGTAGTGATTGCCGAAGCGATCGCTGCAAAAACCCCGATCGGTGCAAATGCCATGACATAGTCAGTGATGCGAAACATCACTTTCGCAAGTTCATCGATGCAGTCCACAATCTTTGTATGGCCAGCTCGGTTGACGCCAGCCAGAGCGAAGCCGAAGAACAAAGAGAAGACCACAATTTGAAGTATTTCATTATTAGCCATGGCCTCGGCAATACTGCGAGGGAATACATGACTGATAAATACCTTGAGGCTGAAGTCCCCCGTATTCACCGGGGCTGTAACGGCATCAGCGTGCTGCGCGACCTGCAAGTTGATGCCAGCGCCTGGTTCGAACAGGTTGACCAGCGCCATGCCGATCGCCAGTGAAATGGCCGAAGCGCAGACGAACCAGGCCATGGCACGAAAGCCGATGCGGCCGACCGAACGTGAATTGCCCATGCTTGCGATCCCGCCGACAAGTGTGGCGAACACCAGCGGCGCAATGATCATTTTGATCAGACGCAGAAAGATGTCCGTCACCATGGAGAAGTAGGCTGCTATCTGCCTGGCGTCCTGTTCGCTGCCTGCGAAATGATGACATGCCCAGCCGACGACTACGCCCAAGGCGATACCTATCGCAATTCGGCGCGGAAGCTTATTGTTTTTCACGATGTTTTCCTCAAGTTATTTTCTATTTCTTCTACTTGGCAGGATTGGAATAAAGACAGGAACAGCAACTCGCTAGGTGAGTGCTGGAGACAAGTTTATCGCCGCGAAAAAACAAGTTGATGAGTAATAGGGCTGACCCTATGCGTTTTCGGAATAGTTTATAGGCATCGCTGTCGAGGCTTGTGCGAACACGCTTACACTGAGCGCCTGGCGAAGGAGATCAGCGATGCAAATCAAGTGGCTGGACGACCTCTTGGCGATCGCCGAGTGGAAGAATTTTTCTCGCGCCGCCGAGGTGCGATGCGTTACACAGTCCGCGCTCTCCAGGAGAATCCGCTCGCTCGAAGAGTGGGTGGGTGTCGAACTGGTTGATCGTGCCACCTACCCGGTACAGCTCACGCCCGCCGGCCAGACCTTCTGCGCTGAAGCCCGCCAGGCGCTCGCCGCATTGATGGCATTGCGCGCCGACCTGAGGGATGTGAAACGGATGCCTGGGCGCTCGATCCAGATCACGGCAGCCCACAGCCTGTCCATGACGTTCCTGCCGAAATGGCTCAGCCAGTTCCAGCAGCAGAACGAGCGCTTCAATGCCCGGGTAGTGGCGGCCAACATCAATGACGCCGTCATCGCCCTTGAAGAAGGCAGCTGCGACCTGATGATTGTCTACCATCATCCGCTCACCCCCATCTCCCTGGACCCTGAGCGCTTCGGTAGCCTGGCGCTCGGCCATGATGCATTCATCCCCGTGTGTGCGCCCGACGCGCAGGGCAAGCCGATGTTCCGGCTTTGCGCAGGCAAGAAGCCTATTCCGCACCTGGCGTACACGGCCACGACATTCCTGGGGAAGGTGGCAGACGTCGTCATTCGCAACGCACCTGAAGTCGCCCCTCTGGAACGCTGCTATGAGGCCGATATGGCGATGCTGCTGGTTCGCATGGCTGTCGAGGGCTATGGGGTAGCCTGGCTGCCCCACAGTGCGGTGAATGACGAGCTGGAAAGAGGGTTGCTCGTACAGGCTGGAGGCGCCGAATGGAGCACGCGCCTGGAGATCCGCTCGTACTGCTCGCTGTTGAATCAGAACCCTACAATGAGAAGCCTGTGGAATACCCTGGATAACGCTGCGCACGGATCGGCCAAGGCTTGAGCACAGTTTTCGCCTGACAAGCTGTTGCGAAATTACTTACAGTGAAATACTGTATGTGCATACAGCAAAAACAAGGAAACACTTGTGTCCAGCACCGCCTCCGCCACCCCGAGCAGCTATGAACAACTGGGTATGCGCATCCAGAAGATCATCAACAGCCCCACTGCCCAGCGCAGCCGCGCGGCGCTGATCTTTCGCCTGGAACAGGAAGCCCCGGAAGACTGGGAAACCCTGCTCGAGGAAATCGCCGAAAACGATAACGTCACCCTCGCCCACCGCGACGATGGCGGTGTGCAGATTTTCTGGACTGTGCCGAAGGAAGACTGACCGCGTATTCAACCTCAGGCCAACGCCTGCAGGTAGGCGCTGGCTTCGCGGTAACGCGCCAGCCGCTCCAGGTCGGTGGGGCCTGGGCAGGGGATGCGCGAAAGGTCGCTGTTGTCGGCCAGGTCGGCCAGCTTGACGGTGCGCGCCAGCGGGTCACCGCCCAGGCGCACCACGAAGTCCTGGTAGGCCTCGCCCTCACGGCGGCTGAGCGCCAGCAAGGCGGCAAGGATTTTCAGCGCGAAACCCTCGCGCGCCAGGTCGGACAGGGTCAGCGGGGTGTCTTCGATCACATCGTGAAGCACCGCGACAATCCGTTGTTCGGTTGTGGAAACCCGCATCATCACGCGTAGCGGGTGGAGGATATAAGCAGCCCCACCCTTGTCGTATTGCCCTTCATGCGCCCTGGCGGCCACGGCAATGGCCCGCTCCAGTGTAGACATGAGGCCCTCCCCGTTCGGCTTCTTCCTGCCAAGCATAGCCAAAACTGTGCGGACAATGTCTAGCGCGCGTTTGACTGTGCCGCGCCGACCTTGCACAAGCGGCCTTGTGGAAGCCGTGTGGGAGCGGCCTTGTGTCGCGAAAGGGCCGCATAGCGGCCCCGGCAATCTGTGCAGGGTTCAAGATTCTGGGGCCGCTGCGCAGCCCTTTCGCGACACAAGGCCGCTCCCACAAAAGGCCGCGCCTGCAGAAACCGGGTTTAGCGCGCTGCGCCGTGCTGGATCACCACCGAATCGGTACCCAGCTTGGCCATCACCTCGGCCTTGCGTGCTTCGGCTTCCTCACGGCTGGGGAACGGCCCCATCAGCACCACCGGCTTGCCGTCGCGGTACTCCACCGAGGATGGGATGCCCTTTTCGATCAGGCGCGCGGTCATGTCGCTGAGCGCGCCCATGTTAGCGCCCTGGATCACTTCCACATCCCAGCCTTGCGGGGCCGGCTGGCCAGCCAGGGCCTCGGCGCGACGCTGCAGCTCGGCGCCGCCACACATCTCGCGGATGCGCAGGTTGTTGCCGCTGTCGTCGACGATGATTTCGTATTGGCCATCGCGCTTGATCGCCACGTAGCTGCGGTAGGCTTCATACTGCCCGGCATCATCCTTGCCGCGGACCTGGCCGCAGATGGTGCCCTGGGTGTCGATCCGCACGTTGCCGAACTTGGCGGTCTTGGGGTTGTGCAGGTGTTCGGCCACCTGTTTGTGCACGCCTTCGACCTCGTTCTCACAGCCCGCCAGGGCGAGCACTGCCATTACCACAGCCAGTTTGCGCACGCGTGTACCTCCAGATTCGAAGGCGCGGATTCTAGCACGCCCTCCCCGGGCAAGGACCGCGACCATACGTTACACCGTGCAACCAGTGGCCATGCACCCCAGGCAGTCATGGCATGCCATGCCTCGTCATGACGGCAGCAGATCCAAGGTCCGTTCGAGCTCATCAAGGTCGATGCGGAAGCCGCTGCCATCAGGTATCCCGACCACAAAGCCGAAATGCTGTTGATCGCGATCAGTCAGGTACTTGTAGAAGCAGACAAAGCGATCAGGTGGCTGCAGCGTCAGCACCGAAGCGCCGGGCGACAGCACATTCATACCGTGGATGAGCTGGCTGCCTTCGACGCCCACCACTACCCTCGCCCCGGCACAGGTTTCCACGATGGTTGCCAGGTCGCACTTCAAAGGGGCAAGGATGCGAAAGCCGCGATGTTTTTGCAGATGTTCGGCGATCTCCAGTTCGTTGTGCAGCAGGCGCGGATCCCCATCACCGCCCCGCAAGATGAAAACCCCCGGGTGGGACTGGTAATTTACCCGCGACAACAACTTTTGGCCCATGGCGCGGTATCGCTCGGACTGGTTTGTGTTGTGGCTGAAGTCATCGAACAGCACCAACTCTCGAAAAAAGGCCGTGTGCAGCCGAAGCGGATGCATGCCAAGCCATTCTTCGTACTGCGCAGCCTGGGAAAAAAGCGGGAACCTGCCGGAGGGTGCCGTGGTGACCGGCACGCCTTCGTTACGGGCCAAAGCATATGTGACGCAATCCTCGGCCAGCCACGTTCCAAACCAACGGTTGCCGTAACGTGAACAATAAGCGGCCCCACGCTCGATCTCTTGCTCCACGACGATTCGCGGCAACCCGTTGGGCCGGTCAGACAGCCAGAAGCTGGCATTGTTCTTGTAGAGTGCGCCATCGATCAGAATGACGTCCTTGATCAGATAGCCCTTGGTAGGGGCCTGTGCGACGCTGCCCAGCCCCTCCATGGTCCGCCGCGGATGCTCGAAAGGAAAGAAACGTTTCGCTTCCCAGCCGGTCACTCGCTCCAACTGATTCGGCAGAAAGAAAGCGGGAGGCGCTGGGGTGACCTCGACCGGGGCGATATCCCAGGTCCTGACCGCAAGGTTCTTCAGGTTCTCCGACGGCTTTCGTACCAGCCGCTTTCTTGCGAGGTACTTGTATGCGGCCAAGCTCCAGCTTTTATGGTCGGATCCCTTCGTGTCTACATCCGAAATGTCGTTCATCATGCAGCGCTCTCATTGAAAGGCTCTCTTTCACGCTCAGTTGCACACTACTTTTTCCAGAATGGGAGGGGACTGGAAGTGAGCATATCGATCACGCAAGTTCTCCAGCAGCAGTTCGCCAGGCGCTTTCGCACAGTAAATGTATATCTTGAATAATCCACCGAAGACCATTTCACGATAGCGGTCGACAACTTCGTCGTCACTTGGCCCATCCGGCAAACCCAGATGCAGTGTGAGCCTGCTGTTCTCGACGGCAAATAACGGGAATTCCCAGAGAAACTTGGCGATGCCGGTCTTCGGCAGCCGGACGAACATGTAAGCCTGGTTGCCCAAGGTATCCACATCACCGCCGCGCCGGCGCTTCCATTTCAAAAGCCCATCGTCCGGACGTGCCAGACATTGGCCGATATCGTAATAATCGAAACCCTGCTCGATGGCCCATTCCAGGGCCATGAAGGTAGTGATCGAGTTGACCTCGCGCAGTCGTTTTGGGTCGTTGAAGACGGCCTCCGGGTAGCCAAAGCGAAGCGTGCTCCAATAGCGCTTGCCGGCCCGGGTTATTACACAACCGAAATGACAGGCTACAACCTCGTCGCCTTTCATCACGAGGTCGAGCCGGCCAACGGTCTTGGCGATGCGCAACACATCCTGGGAATCGAACTGTTTGGCATACAGGCCATGCCGCGCCTGGGCATAAGGCTGCAACATTTCCCGGTCGGCCTTGCCAATCTCCTCGTCCGTCAGCACCTGCTGCATGCGGTACAGTGGCCGACACTTGCGGATGTTGCGGCGCAGTTCACCGTCGTAGCGGGCGACGATCTCTTCCAGCGGACGCCCCAAGGGGATGATGGCACTCAGATAATGGGGCACGTACAGGGCACCTGCACTGGGCATCTCGCTGATCAACACCCTATGGGACGCGGCGCCAGGCTGTTGCGTGCCATCGCCGGACTTGGTGTCGGCCTCGGGTTTACCGCCGATGAGCAGCTTGGCCATTTCCTTGCGGCTCTTTCGACCCACATATAAGACTTCGTAGTCGTTACTTGTCTGCAGCTGAAACCTGGTAATCTCCCAGCGCCACAAACACGCGCGCCCCATTATATCCTGGGCCCAAGCCAAGAACTTTCTTATTTCGAAGCGCATCGACGGCGTTATGAGCTTTCGTATGTGCTTTCTCATTTCATGCCCTTGGAGCTCATCCAGTTAACAGGTAATAAACGCTGCCAAATAAACACGCAATAACCTTTGGCAATTAAACGCCTCAGGCTGCCAGATACCAAAAGATTAAAGATCTGCGAAAAAGATCTGTCAAGACACGCTTAATCATTGATTATTCAATGATTAGCCAGTGAAAACAGTATGTTTTATGGCGCCATTTTTTCTACTTGTGGATATGGCGAAAGATAACAACGGCATACCTGACCATGCGGTCTCAGAGGCCGCCTGATGCAGCCTCCCCTCCCAGGCGCTGGAACCTTTCGCGGCACATGTGTCTACCGACCACACGCCCACCGGCCTGCGCCTTCACGGCCCAATCAGGTGAACAGGCTGGTTATCATTTCACCGAAAAAGACGCCGATCAGCAGGGCAGGCAGGACTACAACCTCGCGCTTGAGGTCCAGCAGTCCCAGTTTGCGGTTGACAGGAAAAATCAGGAAAAGCGTGAAGAAGGTATGCAGCGCCACACCCCAGATGGCATAGCTCACGCCACCGATGGCCATGAGGACCGGCAGCAGGATAAACAGCGAAACGACCCGGATGATGTTGTCCATCGCCACGTATTTGGTCAGCCCCAGGGCCAACCAGAGCTGGTGTGCCAGTGTGAAGCGCAAGGTGAAAAGAGAGAGCGAGAGAATGGCCATGGTATTGCCGGCGCCGACATAACGGTCGTCGTACAGCCAACTGATCAACAGCGGGCTGGCAGTCAGCAAAAAACCGCAAGCGAACAGCGAGGTCAGATCGAACAGCACCCTGGAACGGTAGTAAAGGCTGCGCACCCGCTCTTTGTCGCCACTTCTCGTTGCCTCACTGAAGGCCGGCAAGGCGACTGCCCCCGCCAGCCGCAGCAACACCGACTGAATGGCCCCGAGGATGGCGACAGCGATGGAATAGACCCCTAGTTCCGCGACCGACATACTTCCGCCGAACCAGATCCGGTCACCCTGCATCGCCAGCACCCCTACGGAGGATGACAACAAGATCCAGCGCCCGTAATCGAACACCTCGCGCAGCGCGGCGGGGTCCCATCGCAGGCGGTTGCGCGGCCCCTGGAAGACCAGGTGACTGAGTACGGTGAAAACCAGTGTGCTCAGCAGCCCCGCCGCCACCAATGACCAGATGGAGCGGGTGAGATAGCCTGCCACGAGCATCACGATCAAACCGACAAACTGTGCAATCAGTTCGGCGATCACTACCTTCTTCTGCTGGAAGACACGGATGGCCACATCGACCTTGGGCGACTGGAAGCCATAGATGATCGCGGCGAACCCAGACAACGCCAACACCATCGGTAGCTCTGGAGCGGCGTAGGTGGAATGGGCCGGCCACAGTTCGATGTACTGCGTGAATTTTGCCCCCAGGGCCAATAGCAACGTCAGAAGGAACAGCACAAACCCACGGATGACTTGCACCGTCCACACGGTATCGAGAAACAGCGGTTCGTCGCCGCGCGAGCTCTGAATGACGTTCGGCCGCAGTCCAACATCGGAAAGCAGTTGCAGCACCACTGCAACAGTGGTGGCAATGGCCATCACGCCGAACATTTCCGGCACGAGCAAGCGGGTGATAACCAGATTGCCGCCCAGCCGCATGACCTGGGAAGCAAAGACAGCGAGAAGGTTCAACGCACTGGCCAACATGGCTCGTTTGCGCAGGCTCAACGGAAGCGACACATCAATCGAAGGCATAGCCGCATCTCTGACCCCATCGCTAGAGACTCACTATAGTCGCAATTCGCTATGCGGTTATCCGACGAGACTGCAGCGCGTGAAATCGCCCTCCGTTGGGCACGACAAAAACAAAAGGGCGACCCCTTGGGGTCGCCCTTTTGATGCCCGGAAACCGGGACTTTTGTTTGGTAGGCACAATTGGACTCGAACCAACGACCCCCACCATGTCAAGGTGGTGCTCTAACCAACTGAGCTATGTGCCTGTCGTGTGGTGCGCATATTAGTGATCGAATGCGTACCTGTAAAGCGTTTTTTTGAGAAAAATCAAAAACTTTCGAGTTTTCTACACATGGGGCCGCCTTGCCGGAGCACGACACTGGTCGGATGGGCTGCGCACCAGCCCCTGGCCGCATAAAATCACAATGAAAAAAGGGGTGACCCTTTCGGATCACCCCTTCTTCGATTTGGTAGGCACAATTGGACTCGAACCAACGACCCCCACCATGTCAAGGTGGTGCTCTAACCAACTGAGCTATGTGCCTGTCGTGTGGTGCGCATTCTACCCATTCCAAAAACCCTGTCAACATTTTTTTTCGCGCTAACCTACTGAATCTTAAACTCTTTATAGAAAGGCGCGCTGACGGGGACCGAGTAAAGGATTTTCAACGGACGACTAGCGGGTGTTTATTATTATTGATACCATCGGTACATTCGTTAAAAATATAAAACACGAGGTTCCTGCAGCATGGCTAACACCCCCTACCCCCAGTCCTACTACGCCGCCTCGGCCAACCCGGTGCCGCCACGTCCGGCGCTGCAGGGTGAGGTGGAAACCGATGTGTGCATCATCGGCGCCGGCTACACCGGCCTGTCCAGCGCCCTGTTCCTGCTGGAGAACGGCTTCAAGGTGAGCATCGTCGAAGCGGCCAAGGTCGGCTTCGGCGCATCGGGCCGCAACGGTGGCCAGATCGTCAACAGCTACAGCCGCGACATCGACGTCATCGAACGCACCGTCGGCCCCAAGCAGGCCCAGCTGCTGGGCCAGATGGCCTTCGAAGGCGGGCGCATCATTCGTGAGCGCGTGGCCAAGTACAACATCCAGTGCGACCTGAAGGACGGTGGCGTGTTCGCTGCCCTCACCAGCAAGCAGATGGGTCACCTGGAGTCGCAAAAGCGCCTGTGGGAACGCTTCGGTCACAACCAGCTGGAGCTGATGGACCAGAAGCGCATCCGCGAAGTGGTCGCCTGCGACAACTATGTGGGCGGCATGCTGGACATGAGCGGCGGCCACATCCACCCGCTGAACCTGGCCCTGGGCGAAGCCGCCGCGGTCGAGTCGCTGGGCGGCATCATCTATGAACAAACCCCGGCCGTACGCATCGAGCGTGGCGCCAACCCGGTGGTGCATACCCCGCAGGGCAAGGTCCGCGCCAAGTTCATCATCGTCGCCGGCAACGCCTACCTGGGCAACCTGGTGCCGGAACTGGCCAGCAAGTCCATGCCATGCGGCACCCAGGTGATCACCACCGAGCCGCTGGGCGACGAACTGGCGCGCACCCTGCTGCCGCAGGACTACTGCGTCGAGGACTGCAACTACCTGCTCGACTACTACCGCCTGACCAGCGACAAGCGCCTGATCTTCGGTGGTGGCGTGGTGTACGGCGCGCGTGACCCGGCCAACATCGAGGCGATCATCCGTCCGAAGATGCTCAAGGCCTTCCCGCAGCTGCAGAACGTGAAGATCGACTACGCCTGGACCGGCAACTTCCTGCTGACCCTGTCGCGCCTGCCGCAGGTTGGCCGTATCGGCGACAACATCTACTACTCCCAGGGCTGCTCGGGTCACGGCGTGACCTACACCCACCTGGCGGGCAAGGTGCTGGCCGAGGCCATGCGCGGCCAGGCCGAGCGCTTCGACGCCTTCGCCGGCCTGCCGCACTACCCGTTCCCGGGTGGCCAGATGCTGCGCGTGCCGTTCAGCGCCATTGGTGCCTGGTACTACAGCCTGCGCGATCGCCTGGGCTTCTGATGTAGGCAGGGCTGGCCTCTTCGCGGGTAAACCCGCTCCCACAGGATTTGTGCTGGTTGCACGGCCCCTGTGGGAGCGGGCGTGCCCGCGAAAGGGCCGGTACAGATACAGCTATTTGTTCAGGCTACTCACGGCCTGCTTCGCCGCAATCTCCTGCCCCGCCCGCGCCAGTTCATCCGCAGCCTGCAACCAGCGCTGGCGGTCCACCTGGGCCGGCAGTTGCCGCGGTGGCTGCACCAGCACCGCCCAACTCCCAAGCTTCGCCCACGCCGAGGCAAAGTCATCGAACGCCATCAGCTGCCGCCGGTGCATGCCTGAACGCAACAGCACCCGCTGCTTGTAGCGGTCGTAGCCGATCAGCACGGCATAGCGTGGCTCGCTCCACCAGGCCGAACCATCCTCGTAACGCAGCAGCACCGGGTTGCCCGCCGCCACCTGGGTCAACAGCGCGTCCAGCTGCTTGTCCAGCGGATACACCACCATGCCGTAGTCGCGCGCCACCCGGGGGATGCCGGTGTCCAGCGCCTCGGCGCCCTGGGGCAGGTTCAGCGGCTTGTCCAGCAGCCCCGGCGTGATCGGAGCCCCCTGTTGCGACAGCACCGCCGCCAATGCCATGGCCCCGCTGTGGTTGGCGTTGCCACGGTAGAACGGCACGCTGCTGATCTCGACCCGCTGCGGCAGACCCTTGAGGTTGGCGGAGGGTGCGCTGGCACAACCGGCCAGGCTGGCCGCTACCAGGCAGGCCGCCAGCAGCCGACGAGGGATGGTCTTGAAGGAAGGTTGCTGCATGGACACTCGCTTGCTCCAACGCCGGGCAGGCAGCGCCCGGCTCTGGCCACCGATCATAGGTCGGACAGCGGCGCGGGTATAGTCCGACACCGGTTAGGAGCAAATCGGACCAAGCAATAGACCTTTGGTCAATGGAACGTCACAGGCGAGAGACTAGACTAAAGCAGTGTCTGGAAGGCCAGCGTCGGCGACCGAGCGTGGCCCGTAGAGATGGAGGCACAGATGAGCCTGACCATGGCAATCCTCATGCTGGTGGGCATGTGGCTGAGCGTTGCAGCCGCCATGCTATGGGGTGTACTGCGTATCGTGCGGCGTCATTCCCACTACCACCTGCCACCGCAAGCCCCCGCCAAGCCACAGCCTGTGCGCCGGGCGCGGCGGCATGCCGGGGTGCACTGACTACAGATTTTCCCTACTCCCCTTCGTGGGCTTGCCCGCTCCCACAGGGACCACGTAGCTATCCGGCTGACGCGGCACCTGTGGGAGCGGGCAAGCCCGCGAACGGGGCGCAAGCGCCCCGCTTTTCTTGCATCAACCTTCAGCCGCTTCGCGCTTCAACCGCGCCCGACGGGCCAGGATGTTGAGGATCTCGATCGCCGTCGAGAAGGCCATGGCTGCGTACACATAACCCTTCGGTACATGGGCGCCGAAACCTTCGGCGATCAGCGTCATGCCGATCATGATCAGGAAGCCCAGGGCCAGCATCACCACGGTCGGGTTGTCGTTGATGAAGTTGGCCAACGGGTCGGCGGCCACCATCATGACGATCACGGCAGTGATAACGGCAATGATCATGATCGGCAGGTGCTCGGTCATGCCCACGGCGGTGATGATGCTGTCGACCGAGAAGACGATGTCCAGCAACAGGATCTGGAAGATCGCCGCGGCAAAGCCCAGGGTAACCGTCGACGACACCTTGGCTTCTTCCTTGGCCCCGTGCGGGTCGACGTTCTCGTGGATTTCCTTGGTCGCCTTCCACAGCAGGAACAGGCCACCGGCAATCAGGATCACGTCCTTCCAGGAGAAGGCATTGCCGAACACTTCGAACACCGGGTCGGTCAGCTGGACGATCCAGGCCACCGTGCTGAGCAAGGCCAGGCGCATGACCAAGGCCATGCTGATACCGATACGGCGCGCCTTGGAGCGGTACTCCACCGGCAGCTTGTTGGTCAGGATGGAGATGAAGATCAGGTTGTCGATGCCCAGCACGACTTCCATGGCCACCAGCGTAGCCAGGGCAACCCAGGCGGTAGGGCTAGCGACGAGTTCCAGCAAGTATTCCATTGTTCAAATCCTGCAGCAGCGGTTGGGGGTCAGATTTCCTGGGTGTCTTCTTTCTTGTCGGCGTCCTTGGGCTTGTGCCCTTCGCTGCCGATGGCCTCGCTCAACGCCTGCTGTGCGGCCTTGTTGGTGTCGTCGATGGCCTGCTTGGCCGACTGTGCGGCCTGGTCGAGCATCTGCTGGGCGGATTTCTCGGCCTGCTCGCAACCGGCCAGGGTGAACAGGGCCAAGGCCAGCACCAGCGGCGTGCCGATGGATTTGAGTTGCAGCATGGGTTCCTCGCTTTTCATGTTCCGGCGGCGCACACGGCGCCTGATGGGGTCGCATTCTAAAGAGCGCAACACATCCGGAAAATTCGTATTTTCAGCGGTTATACTTCGGTTTTTACGATTCCGGAAACATTCCGATGCTCAACTATCGGCAGTTGCACTACTTCTGGGCCGTGGCCAAGACCGGCAGCATCGCCCGCGCCAGCGAACAGTTGAACCTGACCCCGCAAACCATCAGCGGGCAGATCAGCCTGCTGGAACAGACCTACGGCCTGGAGTTGTTCCAGCGCGTGGGGCGCCAGCTGGAACTGACCGAAACAGGGCGCCAGACGCTGATCTATGCCGAGCAGATGTTCCAGCTGGGTAACGAGCTGGAGGCCATGCTGCGGGCCGGCCCGCAGGAGCAGATCCTGTTCCGCGTGGGCGTGGCGGACGTGGTGCCCAAGTCCATCGTCTACCGCCTGCTGGCACCGACCATGGAGCTGGACGACGTGCTGCGTATCAACTGCCGCGAAGACAAGCTCGAACGGCTGCTGGCCGACCTGGCGATCCAGCGCCTGGACCTGGTGATTTCCGACAGCCCCATGCCCAGCCACCTGGACATCAAGGGCTATAGCCAGAAACTGGGCGAGTGTGGGTTGAGCTTCTTCGCCACCCCGGCGCTGGCACAACGCCTGGAAGGCCCCTTCCCCGTCTGCCTGCAGGATGCGCCATTGCTTATCCCCGGGCAGGAAACCGTGGTACGCAGCCGCCTGCTGCGCTGGCTGGGTGAACAGCAGGTGCAGCCACGGATCGTGGGCGAGTTCGATGACAGTGCCTTGATGCAGGCGTTCGGGCAGTCGGGCAGCGGCATCTTCGTCGCGCCCAGCGTGATCGCCGAAGAAGTGTGCCGCCAGTACGGCGTGGAGCTGATCGGGCAGACCGAGGCGGTGCACGAGTCGTTCTATGCCATTTCGGTGGAGCGCAAGGTCAAGCACCCGGGGATCGTGGCGATTACCGAGGGGGCGCGACGAGAGTTGTTTCATTGGTAGCAGGCAGATTTGACGCCCCCGCGTTTCAATGGTCATATGCCCGCCAGTTTCAGGTGCCCTGCGCCGCCGCGCGCAGGGTGAAACGGGAAGCCGGTGCGTCGTGTTGCCCACGACAAGTCCGGCGCTGCCCCCGCAACGGTAAGCGAGCGAACCCTTCGAGATACCACTGTGCACATGCATGGGAAGGTGAAGGTTTCATGCCCCTCGCAAGCCCGGAGACCGGCCTGGAGCTTCACTTGGCAACCCGCGGTGGGCGGGCGCAGGCCGGTATCCGTGCGCGCGCCTGCGTGCACGGTGCGCCTTTGCGTGTTTTCCACCGGGATCCATTCATTCCTGCAGTAGTGGAACGACATGTCCCGTATCTTCAAGCTTCACCCCTTGGCGGCCTGCCTGGCCGTTTCCCTGCCGGCCCTGGCCGATGACCTCGAGCGACAACCATTGGCCCTGCCTTCCACGGCCATCACCGACACGCTCGACAGCCACGCCATCGACCTGGCCACCCCGACCCAGGCGGGCTCGCGCCTGGGCCTCAGCGCCCTGGAGACACCGGCCAGCACCAGCAGCATCAGCGCCGAGCAGATCCAGCAGCGCAACAACCTCACCGTGCAGGACGCGGTGACCCGCTCACCGGGCATCAGCTACATCGGCTCCCCGGGCGACGGCGGCACGGGCCTGTCCGCCCGCGGCTTTACCGGGCACAACTCGGTAATGACCCTGTTCGACGGCGCACGCCTGTACACCGGTGCCGGCACCCAAACGTTCCCGGTCGACCCGTGGATGGTCGAGCGCATCGATGTGATTCGCGGCCCGGCCTCGGTGCTGTATGGCGAAGGCGCCACCGGTGCGGTGGTCAACGTGGTCCCGAAAAAGCCGTTTGCCGGCGAGGTACGCAACCACCTGCGCCTGGGCTACGGTTCGTGGGACCGCCAGCAGCTCGGCCTGGACAGCGGCGGCAGCCTCGGCGAGCGCCTGAGCTACCGCCTGGCCCTGAACCAGCAAACCGGTAACGGCTGGGTCGACCGCACCCCGTCACGCAGCCTGGCGCTGAGCGCCGCGCTGCGCTTCGATGCCAGCGACGACCTCAGCTTCACCCTCGCCCACGACCGCGGCGATGCGCAGCCTGCCAACTACTACGGCACCCCGCTGATCGACGGCCACTACCGCAGCAGCCTGCGCAAGAAGAACTACAACGTGCAGGACGATGTGCAGCACTACGTCGATGAATGGACCCGCCTGAACACCGACTGGACGTTGAGCGACCACCTCAGCGCCAGCAACCAGCTGTACTACATCAAGAGCCGCCGTCACTGGCGCAATGCCGAGGAGTACAGCTGGGATGCCGGGCGCCAGCAGCTGCTGCGCGGCAGCTACCTGCAGATCAAGCACAACCAGGAACAGTTCGGCGATCGCCAGGCCTTCACCCTCGACCACACGCTGTTTGGCCTGGCCAGCAAGACCGTGGTCGGCGCCGAGTACAACAAGGTCCGCTTCAACGTCGACAGCAACGCGCCCTACAACGATGTGGGCGGTGACTACGTCGACCCTTGGCAGCCACAACCGGGTTGGTTCCACAGCGCCTCGCCGCTGCGCCCGCAAACGCTGTCCACCACCCACACCTTTGCCCTGTTCGCCGAAAACCGCCTGCAGTTGAGCGATCGCCTGTCCCTGGTCACCGGCGTGCGCCGCGACCGGAACCACATCGTCCAGGAGAAACTGACCACCGACAGCCGCAGCGACCGCAGCCTGCAAGGGGGCAACTGGCGTGCCGGGCTGGTGTTTGCGGTCAGCGACGACCTGTCGCTGTATGGCCAGTACTCCACCAGCGAGGACGGGGTCGACAATCTCATCAGCCTCAGCGCCAACCAGATGCACTACGACCTGACCGAGGCCAGGCAGACCGAGGTGGGCCTGAAGCAGCGCTTCTGGGACGGGCGTGGCGAATGGACATTGGCGGCCTACCACATCGTCAAGAAGAAGTTGCTGGTGGATGACCCGGTCACCCACGAGAAGCAGCAGGCTGGCCAGCAGACGTCCGACGGCCTGGAGGCAACCCTGGAACTGGCGCTGGCGCACCAGTGGCAGGTGTCGGCCAACGCGGCGATCGTGCGCGCCAGGTATGACGACTTCGACGAAATGGTCGGCGGCGTGGCGCAGGACCGTGCGGGCAATCGCCCGACCAATGTCCCGCGGCGTACCGCCAACCTGTGGCTGAGCAAAGGCTTCGGCCAGCGGCTGGAGGCCGGCATTGGCGCGCGCTATGTGGACGAACGATATGCCAATACCGCCAACACCCAGAGCGCCCCCGGCTACACCGTGGTCGATGCCGACATCGGCTGGCAGGTGTTGCCGGATGTGCGGCTGGGGTTGCAGTTGAACAACCTGTTCGACCGTGAGTATGTGCAGTCGGCGTTCAGTGGCCAGCAGTGGCTGATGGGGATGCCACGGTCGTACTTTGCGACGGTGGATTACAGCTTCTGACCTGCACTGCCTGCACCGGCCTCTTCGCGGGCTTGCCCGCTCCCACAGGTACTGCACAGATTTCAGAGTGGGTGAAATTCCTGTGGGAGCGGGCAAGCCCGCGAAAGGGCCGGTACAGGTCCCACAAAAACAGTTACCAACTCACCATCATTTAGTTATAAGATAACGTTTCAGTTGACATCCATTCCTATCAGCGACCTCCCATGACAAGCGCCAGCGCCACCCCCACCCTGCTCAACCAGCGCCTGCAGAGCATCGATGCCCTGCGCGGCCTGGTGATCCTGTTCATGCTCCTGGACCATGTCCGCGAAACCTTCTTCCTGCACCGCCAGGTGAGCGACCCGATGGCGATCGATACCACCGAGCCTTCGCTGTTCTTCAGCCGCACCCTGGCCCACCTGTGCGCGCCGGTGTTCGTCATGCTGACCGGCCTGTCGGCCTGGCTGTACGGCGAGAAACACCAGGGCCGCGGCGATGTCTCGGCGTTCCTGTTCAAGCGCGGGCTGTTCCTGGTGGTGCTGGAATTCACCCTGGTCAACTTCGCCTGGACCTTCCAGCTGCCGCCCAGCGTCATCTACCTGCAGGTGATCTGGGCCATCGGCGTGAGCATGATCGCCCTGTCGCTGCTGATCTGGCTGCCACGTGCCGCCCTGATCACCCTGGGCGCAATCATCATCGCCGGCCACAACCTGCTCGACGGCCTGCACTTCGGCGCCGAATCCGCCCTGCATGTGCCATGGGCGATCCTGCATGACCGGGGTTGGCTGGAGTTCTCCGAAAACCTGCGCCTGCGCACCTCCTACCCGGTGCTGCCGTGGATCGGTGTCATCGCCCTGGGCTACGGCCTGGGCCCGTGGTTCGCCCGTGGCAGCGCGGCCGGCCAACGCCAGCATCGCCTGCTGCTGGCCGGGCTGATCGCGCTGCTGGGCTTTGTCGTGTTGCGCCTGGTCAACGGCTACGGCGAGGCGCCGTGGAGCGCTTACCCGACCGTCACGCAAACCCTGATGAGCTTCTTCAACATCACCAAGTACCCGCCCTCGCTGCTGTTCCTGGCCCTGACCCTGGGCTGTGGCCTGCTGTTGCTGCGCGCCTTCGAACGCGCCGGCCAGGCCCGCTGGATCAGTGCCCTGGCGGTGTTCGGCGCGGCACCGATGTTCTTCTACCTGCTGCACCTGTATGTGCTGAAGCTGCTGTACCTGGCCAGCGTGGCGCTGTTCGGCCGCAACCATGGCGACTACTTCGGCTTCGACGGCATCGCCGCGGTGTGGCTGGGGGCAGTGCTGCTGGCGGTTTCGCTGTACCTGCCGGTGCGCTGGTTCGCTCGCCTGAAGGCGCGGCGGCGCGACATCACCTGGCTGAAGTACTTCTGAAAAGCGTTTTCACCCGGCGGCACGATGGTCTACCATGCCGGCCGCCGGTTTCCACCACGGAATCAATAGGGAATCCCAGGCCCGCCAATTCGGGCCAAACGGAACTGCCCCCGCAACTGTAGGTGCCGAGCCTGCTCCATCGATGCCACTGGGCCACGAACCCGGGAAGGCCGGAGCCAGGCCATGACGCACCAGTCAGGAGACCTGCCGGCCTACATTCACCAACCGGCGGGGTGTCCGGGATTGGCCATCAGTGTTGCCCCTGCCGCCAGCGGGGGCTCGGCGATGCCTGTCCGTGCGTTCCTCACCCGAACTGTCCGATAGGAGATCGCCCAGCATGCTGCCCCGTTTTGCCACTCTGCTCGCCGGCCTCGGCCTCGGCCTCACCGGCCTGGCCCAGGCTGCTGCCACCCATTACCCGCTGACGGTCGACAACTGCGGCAAGCCGCAAACCTTCGCCCAGGCACCGCAACGCACGGTCACCATTGGCCAGGCCGGTACCGAGATGCTCTACGCGCTGGGGCTGGGCGACAAACTGGCGGCCACCTCGCTGTGGTTCAACAATGTGCTGCCCGAGTACCAGGTGCAGAACGCCAAGGTGCCGCGCCTGGCCGACAACGAGCCCAGCTTCGAGGCAGTAGTGGGCAAGCGCCCGCAACTGGTGACGGTGCAGTTCGAATGGATGGTCGGTGCCCAGGGCGTGGTCGGCACCCGCGAGCAGTTCGATGAACTGGGCATCCCCACCTACCTGCTGCCGTCCGACTGCGAAGGCAAGGACAACCTGGTGGGCGCCGATGGCACCCGCCTGCAGGCGTTCCAGGTCGACACTATCTACAAAAGCGTCAGCCAGCTGGCGGCAATCTTCGACGTGCAGGACCGTGGCACGGCCCTGAATGCCGAACTCAAAGGCCGATTGGACAGTGCCAAGGCGCAACTGGCCGACAAGGACCTGTCCGCCACCTCGGCGCTGTTCTGGTTCTCCAGCGCCGACCTGCACATCGATCCCTACGTGGCGGGCCGCCAGGGGGTCGCCGACTTCATGCTGCGCACCCTTGGCGTGCGCAACGTGGTCGAGTCCAGCGAAGAATGGCCGACCGTAGGCTGGGAAACCCTGGCCAAGGCCAACCCCACCTGGCTGATCATTGCCCGCATGGACCGCCGCCGCTACCCCGCCGACGACTACCAGAAGAAGCTGGCATTCCTGCGTAGCGACCCGGTAACGCGCAACATGGACGCGGTGAAGCACGATCGCATCATCATCCTCGACGCCGACGCCATGCAGGCCGGCATTCGCTTGTTCAGCGGCCTGCAGACACTGGCCACCGCCTTCGCCAGCGGCAAAGCAGCCCAGTGATGATGCGCCTGTTACCCTGCATCGCCGTTGCCCTGGCCGCCCTGTTGGCGGCCCTGCTGGCCGGCACCGCCATCGGCGAAACCAACCTGTCGCCCGGCGTGGTCGGCCAGGTGCTGGCCAACCACCTGTGGCAGGCCGGCTATCCGGTCGACCCGATCGACGCCGGCATCGTCTGGAACTACCGCTTGCCCCGCACCCTGGTCGCTGCAGCCTGCGGCGCCGGCCTGGCCACCTGCGGCGTGATCCTCCAGGCACTGTTGCGCAACCCGTTGGCTGAGCCTTACCTGCTGGGGCTGTCTGCCGGCGCCTCGACCGGTGCGGTGCTGGTGGGCCTGCTAGGCTTCGGCAGCCTGGCGCTGAGCATGTCCGGCGGTGCCTTCATCGGCGCCCTGGCAGCGTTCGCCCTGGTGCTGGTGCTGGCTCGGGCAGCCGGCCCCAGCAGCAACAATGCCCAGGTGATCCTTGCCGGGATCGCCGGCTCGCAACTGTTCAACGCCCTTACCGCCTTCCTCATCACCATGTCGGCCACCGCCGAGCAGGCGCGCGGCATCCTGTTCTGGCTGCTGGGCAACCTCAGTGGCGTGCGTTGGCCTTCGGTGTGGCTGGCCGTGCCAGTTGTACTGTTCGGGCTGTTGGTGTGCCTGTGGCATCGCCGTGCCTTGGATGCCTTCACCTTCGGTGCCGACTCGGCGGCATCGCTGGGCATCCCGGTGCGGCGTACCCAGTTGTTGCTGATCAGCTGCGCGGCGCTGGTGACCGCCGTGATGGTTTCCATCGTCGGCGCCATCGGTTTTGTCGGGCTGGTGATCCCCCATGCCCTGCGCCTGCTGCTCGGCCCCGGGCACAGCCGCCTGCTGCCCGCCAGCGCACTGGGCGGGGCACTGTTCCTGATTGCCGCCGACATCCTGTCGCGCACCTTGATCCCTGGCCAGGTGATCCCCGTTGGCGTGGTCACCGCGCTGCTCGGCGCACCGGTCTTCGCGCTGATCCTGGTCAGCCGCCGGGGGCGCCCATGACGGTCATGACGGCGCTACAGCTGGCCCCCTTGAGTTGCCAGAACCTGGGGCTGCAACTGGCCGGCAACACCGTGCTCAGCGATATCGAACTGAGCGTTGTCGCCGGTGAAACCCTGGGCATTGTCGGCCCCAACGGCTCCGGCAAATCCTCGCTGCTGAAGGTGCTGGCCGGGCTGCGCAAGCCAGGCAGCGGCAGCGTGCAACTGCTGGGCGAACCGCTGGCACGGTTGCCCCGCCGCCGTGTCGCCCAGGCCTTGGCGCTGGTCGAACAGCAGGCCGACACCCTCGATGCGATCAGCGTGTTCGATGCCGTTGCCCTGGGCCGCACCCCCTGGCTGTCGGCGCTGGCGCCGTTCTCCCGGGAGGACCGCGCGATCGTCGAGCAGGCCCTGGCCGACCTCGACGCCCTGCACCTGCGTACCCGCCTGTGGGGGTCGCTGTCCGGTGGCGAGCGCCAGCGCGTGCACATCGCCCGTGCCCTGGCACAGCGGCCGCAGGTGCTACTGCTGGACGAGCCGACCAACCACCTGGATATCCAGCACCAGCTGAGCCTGTTGCAACAGGTGCAGGCCCTGCCGGTGACCACCCTGGTGGCCTTGCACGACCTGAATCAGGCGCTCACCTGCGACCGCGTCGCGGTGCTCGACAAGGGCCGCCTGGTCGCCCTCGGCAAACCGCTCGAGGTGCTTACACCCGAGCGCCTGCTGAACACCTTCGGCGTGCACGCCCATTACCTCATCGACCCCTTCGACGGCGCGCGCATCCTGCGTTTTCGCGCCCCCTGAACAGGAAGTTCTGCCCATGCCGCGCCCTGTCGCCCTGCTGCTCGCCAGCGCCCTGCTCGCGCCCCCTGCGCTGGCCGACTCCGCCCAGTCGCAAAGCAACGGTTTTGTCGAGGATGGCCGCTGGAGCCTGCTCAACCGCAGCGTATTCGACCAGCGCGACTACAAGCATGGCGGGCGCAACAGTGCCGGGCGCAACGCCTACAAGCCGCGCGATGAACGTAGCGGCAAGGCCGAGGAATGGGCCTATGGCCTGATGGGCACCTTCCGGTCCGGTTTTACCCAGGGGCTGATCGGTGTCGGGGTCGACGCCCACGCCTACCTGGGCGTGCAACTCGACAGCGGCGGCGGGCGCGTGGGCAAGGCACGCTTGCTCGGGGTGGATAACGAGGGGCACCCGAAGAACGAATACAGCCGTGCCGGCGCGGCGCTGAAACTGCGCATGTCCGATACCGTGCTGTCCTACGGTGAGCAACGGGTCAAGACCCCGGTGTTCAGTTCCTCCGACAGCCGCCTGCTGCCCGAGACCGCGACCGGGTTCTTCCTTGACAGCACCGAGTTCAACCACCTCAGGCTGGTGGCCGGGCACTTCAACGAGAGCGCCGACCGCAATGCTTCCAGCCACGACCAGGGCTTCGTGGTGAACTACTCCAATGGCCGCCAGGGCAACAGCTTCGATTTGGCCGGCGTGGTGTGGAACCCCGGCGCCGCCTTCAGCGGCAGCCTGTACACCTCACGCTACCAGGACAGCTGGAAGCAGCATTACCTGGGCAGCACCCTCAGCCATGCCCTGGATGAGCGACGCAGCCTCACCCTCGACCTCAACCTGTACCGCACCACCGATATCGGCAAGGCGCTGTCCGGGCACATCGACAACACCACCTGGAGCCTGGTCTCGCGTTACGACCACGGGCCGCACGGTTTCAGCCTGGGCTGGCAGCAGGTGGACGGCAACACGCCATTCGACTACGTGACGCGAGGGGCGATCTTCATTGCCAACGCGGTGCAGATGTCGGACTTCAACGCACCGAACGAGAAGTCGTGGCAGGCGCGCTATGACTTGAACATGGGCGCCTACGGCGTACCGGGGTTGAACCTGACGGCGTTGTACGTGCGCGGGTTCGATATCGACGGCAGCCATGTCGACCCTGCGGGCGGGTATGCGTACCTGGGGTATGGCAAGGGGGGCAAGCATTGGGAGCGCGACCTGGAGGCACGGTATGTGGTGCAGAGCGGCAAGGCCAAGGGCACCGCGTTTTCGCTGCGGCATAACGTGCATCGGGGCAATACGGCGCAGGCGGAGCTGGATGGGGACCAGATACGGTTGGCGGTGGAATGGCCGTTGGGGGGTGGGTTCTGATGCTCCGCGTTGCCTGAATGGGGCTGCTTTGCAGCCCATCGCGACACAAGGCCGCTCCTACAAGGGATTCGCATACAGATCTGGCCAAGCGCGATCCCTGTAGGAGCGGCCTTGTGTCGCGATGGGCCGCACAGCGGCCCCCAAAATCCATCAGGCAACCACAACTGCCGTATAATCGGCAGCACTCACTGCCCAACCAGGCCACGCCATGCCTCGCCTCCAGAAGTTGCTGCTGCCCCTGCTGCTGACTGCAGCCCTCACCGCCTGCGACCAGAAACCCTCCCGTGAAGAACAGATCCTGGCCCAGCTGCCGCTGCAGGATGCCTACACGCACAACATCGAGCGCATGGCCGCGCTGCTCGGCCGCACGCACCCGCAGCTGCCGCAGGCGACCATCCAGGGCGTGCTGCGCAAGCACCTGACCGTCGAGGACCAGCGCCAGGACCTTTTTCGCCTGTACAGCGAAAAGAACTTCAGCGATGCCGAGTTCGCCACCATCGTCGAGGCCACTCAGGACCCGGCCAAGGCCCGTGCCCTGGAAGACACCGAGGCCGGCAAGCGCCTGAGCGAAAAGCTCACCGCCCTGATGCGCGAATCGGCCCGCGACGCGAAGGTGCAGGCCCTGGCCGAGCAGCGCATGCAGCAGGTGGAAGACGAACTGGACGCGCTGGAAAAGGCAGGCTCCTGAACGCGGTTCCCCACTGCGCTCATAAGGCGTAAGGTTGTTCCCATTTCGTAGCTGTTTTTCGATCACCCGAGGTCAGGATTGCCACACGCCAAGCACGGACTGCGCCTGGATCTACGCACACTCATTCTGGTGCTTTGCGCCCTTACCGCCGTGGTCATGCTGTGCGCCAGCTACTTCGCCAGCTACCGGGTGCAACGCCAACTGCTGATCGACCATGCCCTGGAAGCCAACCGGGTGTATGCGATGAAGCTGGCAAGCATCACCGAGACCTTTATCGACAACGCCTTGCAGCAGCTGTCGTTCAGCGCTGGTGTGCAAGGCCGCCAGCTGGGTGACGCTGTCGCCCTGCAGGCGGAGACCGAGCGTGTCCTGAGCCAGAGCATGGCCTTCAATTCCACGTTCGTGATCGATGCCAACGGGGTGCTGTTGGCGATTTCCCCCGCCCCTTTGCGGCACCTGGTCGGCAGCCACATGCATTCGCCCGGGGTCCAGGAGGCGCTACAGGCGCGCCGCCCACTGGTGTCGACGCCCTACATTTCGGCGGCCAACAACCTGGTGGTGGCGCTGTCGCAACCCATTTACGACAGCAACGGCCGCTACCTGGGGTATGTCGGCGGCAGCCTGTACCTGCGTGAACGCAACATCCTCAACAGCCTGCTGGGGGAGCATTTCTACAAGGATGGTTCCTACCTGTACGTGGTCGACCGCAACCGCCGTCTGCTGTATCACCCCGACAGCCAGCGCGTAGGGACGGTGGTTGAAGGCAATGAATTGATCGACCAGCTGGCGGGCCTGGGCAATGGTACCCGGCAATTGACCAACAGCCTCGGCGTGGAAATGCTCGCCGGATACGCCACCGTGCCCAGCGCCGGTTGGGGCGTGGTGGCGCAGCAGCCGCTGACCCAGACAGTGACGCCGCTTAGCCACCTGATCCTCAACGTGGTCGGCACCTCCGCACCGTTGGCGCTGGTGGGCAGCATGCTGCTGTGGTGGCTGGCCATGACCATCGCCCGGCCGCTGTGGCAGCTGGCCGCCGGCGCCCGCTCGATGGACCGGGCCGGCACTGCCGAGCGCCTGCATCGGGTACCGGCCTGGTACTTCGAGGCGGCCGAGCTGAAGCGCGCGCTGCTGTTCGGGCTGAACCTGCTGCATGAACGCATCGGCCGGCTCAACCGCGACGCCCAGACCGACCCGCTGACCGGCCTGGGCAACCGCCGCAGCCTGGAGTTCAACCTGTCGTTGCTGGAAGCCGAGGGCCGGGCATTTGCGGCCATCGTGCTGGATGTCGACCATTTCAAGCGGGTAAACGACTGCCACGGGCACGAGGTGGGCGACCAGGTGCTGCGCCGGCTGGCGGAGCTGATGCGCCGCTGCTGCCGCGAGGGTGACCTGCTGTGCCGCACCGGCGGCGAGGAGTTCCTGATGCTGCTGCCGGGGGCCGGCCTGGACGTTGCGGCAGTGGTGGCCGAGCGGCTGCGGGTAACGGTGCAGGATACGCCAGTGGAGCCGGTGGGGGCGGTGACCGTGTCGCTGGGGGTGGCGCATTGGGATGGCGAGACCGAGAGCGAACCGGGGGATGCGTTGAGCGAGGCTGACCGGGCCCTTTACCGGGCCAAGCAGGAGGGGCGTAATCGGGTAGTGGTTGCCTGAGCACCTTGTTTCTCCTGTACCGGCCCTTTCGCGGGCGCGCCCGCTCCCACAAGGGAATGTGACACGCTCTCGAACATTGTTCCCTGTGGGAGCGGGCATGCCCGCGAAAGGGCCGGCACAAACCATGATGAATGGGCAGGCTGTAACATTCCTTGTCATAAAACTGTCTTGTTCCAGTCATAGGATTGACCCCAACCTGACATTTTCACTTCATGGATGAGCGTCTAATGCGTCGTGTGGTTTTCAATCAGAAAGGTGGCGTCGGAAAATCCAGCATCGCCTGCAACCTTGCCGCCGCCAGCGCCGCCGAAGGCTACCGGACCTTGCTGGTCGACCTCGACCCTCAGGCCAATGCCACCTACTACCTGACCGGCCTGGTCAATGACGCCATTCCTTCCGGCATCGCCGATTTCTTCCGCCAGACCTTGTCGCCAGTCACCGCTGCCGGCAAGAAGCACCGGGTGGCGATCACCGAAACCCGCTACAGAAACCTGCACCTGGTGACCGCCAGCCCCGACCTCAGCGACCTGCAAGGCAAGCTGGAGAGCAAGTTCAAGATCAACAAGCTGCGCAAGCTGCTGGTGGAACTGGGCGAGGACTACGAGCGGATCTACATCGACACCCCGCCGGCGCTAAACTTCTATACCTTCAGCGCGCTGGTGGCGGCCGAGCGGCTGTTGATCCCGTTCGACTGCGACAGCTTTTCGCGCCAGGCCCTGCACTGCGTCATGGCCGAGGTCGAAGAACTGCGCCAGGACCACAACCCGGCGTTGCAGGTGGAAGGTGTGGTGGTCAACCAGTTCGCCGGGCGCACCGCGCTGCACCAGACCCTGGTCGAGCAATTGCGCGGTGAAGGCATGCCGGTGCTGCCGGTGTACCTGAGCAGTTCGATCAAGATGCGTGAATCGCACCAGGCCTCGGTGCCGCTGGTGCACCTGGCGCCGCGGCATAAACTGGCGCTGGAGTTTGTTGATTTGCTGGATGTACTGGAGCGTGCGGCCTGACAGAACCCTGGGGGCGCTTTGCGCCCCTTTCGCGACGCAAGGCCGCTTCTACAAGGCATCGCGTCAAATTGCAGCCCCAAAAATATCAAGCCCGAAGCACTACCCGACCGTTCGTCCGGATGGTAGATTCGCCGCCATGAAAACCACCCGGCATACCCGCACGCTGACCGCCTGGACGCTCTACGCCAGTGTCCTGTTCAGCCTGGTTCTGTGCGGCCTGCACCATGGCCAGATGGGTGGCCTGCGCCTGGCCGGCCTGGAAGGCGGTTTCTGCTCGATCAACAGCGAACACGGCGTTGCCATCGACCTGGATGGCGCCGGCGGCGACCAGCACATGGCCCAGCTCGACTGCCCGGTGTGCTCCTCGTTCGGCCTGGCCGTGCCGCTCAGCAGCGGAGGCTGGTCGTTCACCCCTACGCAAGCCGTGGCCACATCGCCCATCGTGGTGCGCAGCTGGGCGCAACCGCCGCCGCGCTATCAACGCCCCGCCCTCAACCCCCGCGCCTCCCCCGTCGCTTTCCCCGCAGCCGTACTTCATTTCGCCTGACCTCAGCCGGGCGCGCCTGACTGCGCGCTCGCGGTCAGCCATGACCTTTGCGTGGAAGACACACCAACATGCTTCGCAAAACCTCCCTGGTGCTCCTCATGGGCACCTGCAACCTTGCCTGGGCGGATGCTGCCCCGGTGGAACTGAGCGCCACCACCATCGACGGTGAACGCGACGCCGCCAGCGGCGTGCAACTGGACGAGCCGATCCGCACCGGCTCGCGCCTGGGGCTCACCGCGCGGGAAACGCCGGCCTCGGTCAGTGTCTCGGACCGCCGCCTGATCGAAGAGCGCGGCGCCAAGGACAGCCAGGACGTGATCAACGCCATGACCGGCGTCAATGCCTCGGCCAACCCCGGCTTTGGCGGCTTCGTCGCCTACCGCGGCTTCACCCAGAACCAGGTTACCCAGTTGTACAACGGCATCAACCTGGGCTACAGCAGCGCCACCCGGCCAGTGGATGCCTGGGTGCTCGACCGCGTCGAACTGATCGGCGGGCCATCGTCGTTCCTGCATGGTGCGGGCGCGGTGGGCGGCTCGATCAACTACATCACCAAGCTGGCCAGCCGCGATCAGCAGACCATCGACGGCCGTATCCGCCATGGCAGCTTCGACGACAGCGAAGTGGCGTTCGGCATCAACCAGGCACTGGCCAGCAACCCCGCCGATGCTCGCCACTTCATGCGCCTGGACTTCAGCCGCGGGCAGGGCAACGGCTACATCGACCGCAACGAACGGCACACCGACAGCCTGGCCTTCTCGTTGCTGAGCGACCTCACGCCCAACCTCACCCACACCCTGGCCCTGGAGTATCAGGAAGACCGCGAAGACAGCCCTTACTGGGGCTCGCCGATCTTGCCCGGGCGCAGCACGATGAAGATCGACAACAGCCGCCGCTTCGAAAACTACAACGTCGGCGACGGGCGCTATGAGCAGCGGGTACGCTGGCTACGCTCGATCCTCGACTACCAGCTCAGCGACAGCACCAGCGTGCAGAACACGCTTTACCACTACAACGCCCAGCGCGATTACCGCAACCTCGAACGCTACAGCTACACCGACGATGGCAGGGTACGACGCAGCAGCCCTTACCTGCAGCGCCACGACCAGAACCTGCTGGGCGACCGCATCGAACTGCGCCACGACAACCAGCTGTTCGGCCTGGCCAGCCAGTGGTCGCTGGGGCTGGAGTACTCGCGCATGCGCCAGACCCTCTACCCCACCTCGAGCAGCTGGAGCGATGTGGTCGATGCCGAGCACTTCGACCCCGGCAGCTTCGACGACATTCCCGGGGTGAATGCCGGCCTGACCAAGCAACGCCGCCACGAGGTGACCAACCGCGCGGTGTTTGCCGAAAACCGCCTGCAACTCACCGAACGCCTGGCCCTGCTGACCGCCCTGCGCTACGACTACCTGGACATGCAGGTGACCAACTACGGCGCGGTCACGCCAACCTCGCCGGCGTTCTTCGAACGGCGCTGGGAACCGCTTTCCGGGCGTATCGGCCTGACCTACGCGCTGACCCCGTCCGCCAGCGTCTATGCGCAGTACAGTACCTCTGCCGACTTGCCGGCCGGCTCGCTGGCGGCAGCGACCTATTCCAACGTCGGGCTGTTCGACCTGTCCAAGGGCGAGCAGTGGGAAGTGGGCAGCAAGTTCGACTTTCTCGACGGGCGCGGCGCGGCCACGCTGGCGCTGTACCAGATCGTGCGCAAGGACTTTGCCGTGCGCGACTCCAACGACGCCAACCTCACGGTCCAGGCCGGGCAGCAGACCTCACGCGGTGTCGAGTTGTCCGGGCGCCTGCAGGTGACGCCGAAGCTGCTGGCCGAGGCCAACTATGCCTATGTCGATGCGCACTACGACGAGTTCAACGAGGCGGTCAACGGCGTGTCGGTATCGCGCAAGGGCAACGCACCGGTGAACGTACCGGCCAGCGTCGCCAACCTGTGGCTGACCTACAGCCTGACCCCGGCGTGGTCGGTGGGGGCAGACGGGCGCTACGTGGGCTCGGTGTATGCCGACAACGCCAACAGCCTCAAGGCCCCGGCGTACACCCTGTTCGGCGCGTTCGCCCGCTACCGGCTGGATGAACACACCACGCTCACCGGGCGGGTACGCAACCTGACCGACGAGGTGTATGCCAAGCAGGCCTACAACAGCCAGTACTACATGGGGCCGCCGCGTACCTTCGAACTGGCGCTGGACATGCGCTTCTGAACCCATGGCCCTATCGCCGGCAAGCCAGCTCCCACAGGTACTGCACAAGCCTTGAGTGCGGTGCAAATTCTGTGGGAGCTGGCTTGCCGGCGATAGGGCCATCAGGAGCAGCCCACCATGTTCGGTTGATTCAGGTATCCCGAGGTCGCCCTCGACAAAACGCCTTCCAGCGCCCGGCTATCTACTGGCAAGCACAACAATGATGGCGCGGCCCGACCGCGCCACTTTCATCATGCCTGCCAATGGAACCGGAGAGCACTCGCATGCCCGCACCTCACGAGGTATCCCCCGCCACCCTGCGCCGGGTGATCGCCGCCTCGGCCATCGGCAATTTCGTCGAATGGTTCGACTTCGCCGTCTACGGCTTTCTCGCTACCCTGATCGCCAGCCAGTTCTTCGCCAGCGAAGACGCCAGCGTGGCCTTGCTCAAGACCTTTGCGGTGTTCGCCGTGGCGTTCGCCCTGCGCCCGCTGGGCGGCATCGTGTTCGGCGCGCTGGGTGACCGCCTGGGGCGCAAGCGCATCCTGTCGCTGACCATCCTGCTGATGGCCGGCTCCACGACCCTCATCGGCCTGCTGCCGACCTACGCCAGCATCGGCCTGGCAGCCCCCGCGCTGCTGACCCTGGCGCGCTGCCTGCAGGGCTTTTCCGCCGGTGGCGAGTATGCCGGGGCCTGCGCCTACCTGATGGAGCATGCGCCCAACGACAAGCGCGCCTTCTATGGCAGCTTCGTACCGGTGTCGACCTTTTCCGCCTTTGCCTGCGCGGCAGTGATTGCCTATGGCCTGGAAGCCAGCCTGTCGGCCGAGGCGATGAACGCCTGGGGCTGGCGCATCCCGTTCTTGATCGCCGCGCCGCTGGGGCTGGTCGGCCTGTACCTGCGCTGGCGCATGGAAGAAACCCCGGCGTTCCGCGAAGCCATCGCCCAGGGCAAGGAGCATGAACATTCGCCGCTCAAGGAAACCCTGCGCAACCATGGCCGGGC
The DNA here is from genome assembly GCF_002113575.1 of Pseudomonas sp. B8(2017). NCBI lineage: Bacteria > Pseudomonadati > Pseudomonadota > Gammaproteobacteria > Pseudomonadales > Pseudomonadaceae > Pseudomonas > Pseudomonas sp. B8(2017). The sequence goes on from NZ_NEIO01000009.1 coordinate 72,578, forward strand.
GATCCGCAACCTGGGGGCCTTCATCTCGCTGACCGCGCTGTCGTTCTACATGTTCACCACCTACTTCGCCACCTACCTGCAACTGGTCGGCAACCTGACCCGCGCGCAATCGCTGCTGGTAACCACCGTGGCCCTGCTGTTCGCCGCGGTCGGCTGCCCGCTGGCCGGGGCGTTCTCGGACCGCGTCGGGCGGCGCAAGACCATCGGCTTTACCTGCCTGTGGGTGATGCTGTGCGTGTTCCCGGCGTACTGGCTGGCCAGTTCCGGCTCGATGTCCGGTGCGCTGCTGGGGGTGATCCTGCTGGCGGTGGGGGCGTTGTGCAGTGGCGTGGTCACGGCGGCATTGCTGTCGGAAAGCTTCCCTACCCGCACCCGCTATACCGCTTCGGCAATTACCTACAACGTGGCCTATACACTGTTTGGCGGCACCGCACCGCTGGTGGCGACCTGGCTGATCGGGCAGACCGGCAGCAGCCTGGCACCGGCGTTCTACCTGGTGGTGATTGCGCTGGTGGCGTTGGTGGGTGGGTTGGCGTTGCCGGAGACTTCGCGGATTTCGTTGCATGATGAGGCTGGGGGCGACGGTGCAAGGGCTGGGGCTCGTCGTACCGTTTAGGATTTTGGGGCCGCTGTGCGGCCCATCGCCGGCAACACCAGCAAGGTCAGTGCGGTGGACGACAGAATCCCGCCAATCACCACGGTCGCCAGCGGCCTTTGCACCTCGGCCCCGGTCCCGGTCGCCAAGGCCATCGGGATGAACCCCAGCGACGCCACCAGTGCCGTCATCAGCACCGGCCGCAAGCGCGTCAGCGCGCCCTCCTCGACCGCTGCCCGCAGCGTGCGCCCTTCCTCCCGCAGGCCACGGATAAAGGCGATCATCACCAGCCCGTTGAGCACCGCCACCCCCGACAAGGCAATGAACCCCACGCCAGCGGAAATGGACAACGGAATGTCCCGCAACCACAGCGCCAGCACCCCGCCGGTAAGGGCGAACGGGATGCCGGTGAACACCAGCAGGCCATCCCTGAGGTTGTTGAACATCATCAGCAACAGCGCCATGACCAGCAGCAAGGCCACCGGTACCACCACCTGCAGGCGCTCGGCCGCCGACTGCAGTTGCTCGAACTGGCCACCCCAGCGGGTCCAGTAACCCGGCGGTATCTGCACCTGCTGAATCAGCGTCTGCTCGGCCTCCTCGACGAACGAACCCAGGTCACGCCCACGCACGTTGGCACTGACCACCACCACCCGCTTGCCATCCTCGCGGCTGACCTGGTTCGGCCCCAGCTGCAGGTTCAGCGTGGCTACCTGTGACAGCGGGATGAAGCCTATTTGCCCCGCACCCGTAGCAGCACTGGCCGGCACCGGAATCAGCAGGCTGCCCAGCCCTTCGACATCGGTGCGCAGGGGTTCCGACAGGCGCACCACCATGTCGAAACGGCGGTCACCTTCGTACAACGTGCCGGCCGTGCGGCCACCCACGGCAATGGCAATGGCGTCCTGCACATCGCCCACGTTAAGGCCATGGCGGGCCGCCTTGTCGCGGTCGATATCGATGGTCAGCACCGGCAGGCCGGTAGTCTGCTCGACCTTTACCTCGGATGCGCCCGGCACGCCTTGCAGGCTGCTGGCGACCTGCGCGGCGGTGCGGTTGAGCACATCCATGTCATCACCGAACAGCTTCACCGCCACATCGCTGCGCACCCCGGATATCAGCTCGTTGAAGCGCAGCTGGATCGGCTGCGACAGCTCGTAGTTGCTGCCCGGCACGCTGGCGGCGGCGCGTTGTACCTCGGCGATCAGCTCATCACGCGGCTTGCCCGGGTCGCCCCATTGCTCACGCGGACGCAGCATCACATAGGCGTCGGAAATGTTCGGCGGCATCGGGTCGGAGGCGATCTCGGCGGTGCCGGTGCGGGCGAACACCCGCTCCACTTCCGGCACCTGGGCGATGATCGCCTGTTCCAGGCGCTGCTGCATGTCGACCGACTGCGACAGGCTGGTGCCCGGCACGCGCAAAGCCTGCAGGGCAAAGTCGCCTTCGCTGAGGCTGGGGATGAACTCGCTGCCCATGCGGCTGGCCATAACTCCGGACAGCAACACCAGGGTAGCGGCGCCAGCGAACGCCAGCTTGCGCCGGCCCAGCACCCAGGCCAGCACCGGGGCATAGCGCTGACGCGCCGTGCGCATTACCAGGCCTTCCTCTTCCTTGACCTTGCCGGTGACGAACAGGGCAATGGCCGCCGGCACGAAGGTAACCGAGAGGATCATGGCACCAAGCAGGGCGATGACCACGGTAAAGGCCATAGGGTGGAACATCTTGCCCTCCACCCCGGTCAGGGCAAAGATCGGCAGGTACACCACCATGATGATCAGCTGGCCGTAGATCAGCGGCCGGCGCGCCTCACGGGCGGCAGCGAACACTTCATGGAAGCGCTCGGTGCGGGTCAGCATGCGGCCATGGCGTTGCTGGGCGTGGGCCAGGCGGCGGATGGCGTTCTCCACGATCACCACCGCGCCGTCGACGATGATGCCGAAGTCCAGTGCGCCCAGGCTCATCAGGTTGGCGCTGACCTTGTTGCTGAACATGCCGGTGAAGGTGAACAGCATCGACAACGGAATGACCATGGCGGTGATCAGCGCAGCGCGGATGTTGCCCAGGAACAGGAACAACACAGCGATGACCAGAATGGCACCTTCGACCAGGTTCTTCTTCACCGTGGCGATGGCCTTTTCCACCAGGTCGGTGCGGTCGTACACCGTCACCGCGACCACGCCCTTGGGCAGGTTGCGGTTGATCTCGACCAGCTTGGCGGCAACCGCCTGTGACACCGTGCGGCTGTTCTCGCCAATCAGCATGAACACCGTGCCCAGCACCACTTCCCGGCCGTTTTCGGTGGCCGCGCCCGAGCGCAGTTCTTCGCCCAGGCCGACCTGGGCAACATGGCTGACGCGAATTGGCGTGCCATCGACACTGGAGATGACGATGTTGGCGATGTCCTCGGCCGACGCCACCTGGCCTGGCGCGCGAATCAGCAACTGCTCGCCATTGCGCTCGATGTAACCGGCGCCGACGTTGGCGTTGTTGCGCTCCAGCGCCGCGATCAGGTCGTTGAGGGTGAGTTTGTAGGCCGCCAGGCGCTTGGGCTCCGGCGCAATCAGGTACTGCTTGGCATGGCCGCCGATGCTGTTGACCTCGGCCACCCCGGGCACGTTGCGCAACTGCGGCTTGATGATCCAGTCCTGGATCACCCGCAAGTCGGTCGGGGTGTAGGGCGTGCCGTCTTCCTTCAGCGCGCCCTGCTCGGCTTCCACCGTCCACAGGAAGATTTCACCCAGCCCGGTGGAAATCGGCCCCATGCCCGCTTCGATGCCGTCGGGCAACTGCTCACGCGCCACTTGCAGGCGCTCGTTGACCAGTTGGCGGGCGAAGAACAGGTCGGTGCCGTCGTCGAAAATGACCGTGACCTGCGACAGGCCCGAACGCGACAGCGAGCGGGTCTGCTTGAGCCCGGGCAGGCCGGCCATGGCGGTCTCGATGGCGAAGGTGATGCGCTGCTCGGTCTCCAGCGGCGAATAGCCGGGGGCGGCGGTATTGATCTGCACCTGGACGTTGGTGATGTCCGGTACAGCGTCGATCGGCAGTTTCTGGTAGCTGTGGATACCCACCGCGGCCATCAGGACCACGGCCAGCATCACCACCAGGCGCTGCTCGATGGCGAATTGGATCAGGCGTTCGAACATGCAAGCGTCCCCGTGATCAATGGCTGTGCTCGGCCGAGCCTTTGCCCAGCTCGGACTTGAGGACAAAGCTGCCGGCAGCGGCCACCTGGGTTCCGGCGGCAAGGCCGGTGGTGATTTCCACCTGGCCGGCGTCGCGGCGGCCGGTCTTCACCGGGCGAGCCTCGAAGCCTTCCTCGGTACGGGCAAACACCACGGTCTGCTCCTCCCAGGTTTGCAGTGCGCTTTGCGGTACCACCACGGCGGCGTTGAAGCGTTCGACGCTGACCGCGACATTGACGAACAGCCCGGGGCGCCAGGCGCCGTTGGGGTTGGCCAGCGTGGCGCGGACAGTGGCGGCACGGTTCTGCTCGCCGAGCAGGCTGCCGACGTAGTTGACCTTGCCCTCGACCTGGGCGCCCAGGTCCGGCGCGCTGACCGTGACATTGCGGCCGGTGGTCACCTTGTCCAGGTCGCGCGGGGCGACGGCGAAGGTGGCCCAGACCCGGCTCAGGTCAGACAGGGTGAAGGCATTGCTGGTCTCATCGACCACCTCGCCCACGGTCAGGTGCTTTTCCACCACCACTGCATCGAACGGCGCGCGCAGTTCATAGCGGTTGCCGGCGCCGGCCGGGCCCACGGCGGCGACTTTCTGCCGGGCGTTGGCCAAGGCAATCTCGGCTTCCTGCAACGCCTGGCGGGCCTGCAGGTAATCCTGCTCGGCACTGATGCGTTCCAGCCACAGCTGCTGTTCGCGCTGGAAGGTCAGGCGCGCCAGTTCCAGGCGGCGCTGGGCAGCCTGTTGTTCGCTGCGCAGGTCGGAAATCTGCTGGCTGGCGATTACCGCCAGCACCTGACCACGCTTGACCGCCTGGCCCAGCTCGGCTTGCACCGACTCGACCACACCGGGCACGCGTGGCACGACGTGGGCGGTGCGGTCCTCGTCGAAGCGGATTTCACCCGGGAAGCTGATGGCGGTGCCCAGTTCACGAGGGCCGGCATAGGCCAGTTGCACACCGGCAGCTTCGATCTGGGCGATGGACAGGTGCAGCTTGCCCTCCTCTTCTTCGTGGCCTTCGCCGGCCTGTTCCTCGCCGTGGCCGTGGCTGTCTTCGCCGTGGTCGTCGTGCCGGGCTTCAGTGCTCGACGCCTTGCCGAGGTTGCCGGTCCAGGCCAGGCCACCGAGGCCAAGCGCGGCAATGGCGGCGGCCAGAAGGGCTATCTTGCGTGGATTAGTCATTGTTGCTCCTGCTGTTCAATTTGTTGCTCAGCCCATCGAGGTCGCCATAGATCCGCTCGACCTGCGCCCGCGCGTCGGTCGCCGAGGCCAGCGCCTCGAGGTACAGCCCGCGCGCCTCGATCAGCGTGCGCTGGGCGTCGAGCACATCGAGAAAGGCGAACTTGCCCATTTCGAAACCGCGTGTGGCGGTGTCCACGGCCTGCTGGGCAGAAGGCAGGATGGTGCGGTCATAGGCCTGCACTTCCTGCATGGCCGTGGCCCACTGGCTGACGGCGCTGCGGGTTTCACTGCGCAGGCGCAGCTCCACGGCGTTGCGCAGGTCACGCGCCTGGTCGGCACGGCGGGCCGCGGCCAGCACGTTGCCCTGGTTGCGGTCGAACAGCGGCAAGGGCATCGACAGGCCCACCACATTGACCCGCTCGCGGTCTTCGCGGCTGTACTGGCTGCCAAGGCTGACGGTGAGGTTGGGTATGCGCAGGGCCTTTTCCGAACCCAGGGACGCTTCGCCGCGCTCGACCTGGGCGGCGGCCAGGCGCCATTCAGCCGTTTGCTCGACCTGGTCGAGCAGGGCGTCGGCGCTGGGCGCATCACCGGGGGACAGGTTGGCGGCCTGCAACTGGTCGAAGCTTGCCAGCGGGCTGCCGGTCAACCGTGCCAGGGCCTGGTAAGCCACACTGCGCTGGGTTTGCGCACGGCGCACTTCAGCCTGGGCCTGGGCCAACTGCACCTGGGCCCGGGTGGCCTCCACGGGCGATGACTGGCCAGCGGTCACCCGCCCCTGCACCGCCCGCAGCCCACGCTCGGTCAACGCCTGCGATTGCTGCGCCAGTTCCAGCGCGGTCTGCGCGCGCAGGGCCGCGTGGAACGCCTGCACCACATCGGCGCGCAAGCCGTTGCGCTGGCGCTCCAGGTCCAGCTGGGCAATGGCCTGGCCGGCACCGGCCACGGCGATGCGTGCACCGCGCTTGCCGCCCAGCTCCAGCGGTTGGCTGAGGGTGACAGTGGTGGTGCTGGTGTCACGGCGGGTGTCCTCGACCTCCCAGGACAGCTCCGGGTTGGGGATCAGCCCGGCCTGGCGCCGCTCGCCATCGGCAATGCCGATTTCCCGGCCGGCCGCGGCCAGCTCCGGGTTCTGGGCAAAGGCGGCGTCAAGCGCCTGCGGCAGGCTCAGGCTCTGGCTGGCCTGGGCGCTGGCGGCAACAGCCAGCAACAGGCAGAGCAAGGCGGTCTTGCGGGGGATGGGCACGAAACAGGTCCTCGTCAGCGAGCTTTGGCGAGGGACTGTAGAAAGCCGTGCTTATCGGGGCGGTGGCGGGAAAATTACAATTTTGTAATCAAGCTGCAGGCTGTCTGCTCTGGTCCTATCGCCGGCAAGCCAGCTCCCACAGGTCCGTGACAAAGCTGGAGCCCTATGGAGTTCCTGTGGGAGCTGGCTTGCCGGCGATAGGGCCGGTACAGGCGATATCAAGTTCGATAATCGCCCACTTTCCCGGTACAGCGGTTTAGTCCAATTGACTAAACTAACCAGTCGGTACAAAACTAGACGCATCCAACAACAACAAAGCGATGCCCGTCATGAAGCCCCTCATTCTCGTGCTCAACGGCCCCAACCTGAACATGCTGGGCACCCGCGAGCCTGCCCAATATGGCCACGAAACCCTCGCCGACCTGGCCCAGGGCTGTGCCGATACCGCCCATGCCCACGGCCTGGAAATCGAATTCCGCCAAACCAACCACGAAGGCGAACTGATCGACTGGATCCATGCCGCCCGTGGCCGCTGCGCCGGCATCGTGATCAACCCCGGTGCCTGGACCCATACCTCGGTGGCCATCCGCGATGCCCTGGTGGCCAGCGAAGTGCCGGTAATCGAGGTGCACCTGTCCAACGTGCACAAGCGCGAACCGTTCCGTCACCTGTCGTTCGTATCGTCCATCGCCGTCGGGGTCATCTGCGGCCTGGGCAGCCATGGCTACCGCATGGCCATCAGCCACTTCGCCGAAATGTTGCAGGAGCACAACGCATGAGCCAGCAAGCCATCCTCGCCGGCCTGATCGGTCGCGGCATCCAGCTGTCACGCACCCCTGCCCTGCACGAACACGAAGGTGATGCCCAGGCGCTGCGCTACCTGTACCGGCTGATCGATGCCGACCAGTTGCAACTGGACGACAGCGCCCTGCCCGGCCTGCTCGACGCCGCCCAGCACACCGGTTTCACCGGGCTCAACATCACCTATCCGTTCAAGCAGGCGATCCTGCCACTGCTCGACGAACTGTCGGACGAAGCCCGCGGCATCGGCGCGGTGAACACCGTGGTGCTCAAGGACGGCAAGCGGGTCGGCCACAACACCGACTGCCTGGGCTTTGCCGAAGGCTTGCGCCGTGGCCTGCCTGATGTGGCACGGCGCCAGGTGGTGCAGATGGGTGCCGGTGGTGCCGGTTCGGCCGTGGCCCATGCCCTGCTGGGTGAAGGGGTCGAGCGGCTGGTACTGTTCGAAGTGGACGCGGCCCGTGCGCAGGCCCTGGTGGACAACCTGAATGCCCATTTCGGTGCCGGGCGCGCCGTGGTCGGCAACGACCTGGCCACGGCCCTGGCCGAGGCGGACGGGCTGGTCAACACCACACCGGTGGGCATGGCCAAGCTGCCGGGCACACCGCTGCCGGTGGAGTTGCTGCATGCGCGCCTGTGGGTGGCGGAGATCATCTACTTCCCGCTGGAGACCGAACTGCTGCGCGCCGCCCGGGCGCTGGGCTGCCGCACCCTGGATGGCAGCAACATGGCCGTGTTCCAGGCGGTGAAGGCGTTCGAGCTGTTCAGCGGGCGCCAGGCGGATGCGGCGCGGATGCAGGCGCACTTTGCCAGTTTCACCTGACGGATCGCTGTTGGCTTCTTCGCGGGTAAACCCGCTCCCACAGGGATCGCACAGTCTGCAAGCGGTGCAGTACCTGTGGGAGCGGGCAAGCCCGCGAAGAGGCCGGCACAGACAACTCACCCTTTCTCATCAAGCAACGCCTGTATCACCTGCTCCTGCCCCCCATAATCCCCCTCGCCAAAGTGCACATGGCGCACCTGCCCCTTGCGGTCGACAAAGTAATGCGCCGGCCAGAACTGGTTGCCCCAGGCATTCCACACCTTGTAGTCGTTATCCACCGCCACCGGGTAACCGATCCCCAGGCTAGCCACCTTGTCACGCAAGGTGCCTATATCGTGCTCGTAGTCGTATTCCGGGGTGTGCACGCCGACCACCACCAGGCCCTGGTCGGCATAGCGCCGCGCCCATTCGTTCACATGCGGCAGGCTGCGCCGGCAGTTGATGCAGTCCCAGGTCCAGAAGTCCACCAGCACCACCTTGCCCTTGAGCCCGGGGCCATCCAGCGGCGCCGAGTTCAGCCACTGGCTGGCGCCGGACAGCGACGGCATGGCACCGTAGCTGTCGCGGGCCATCAGGTGCCCGGCCAGGCCCAGGCCGGCCAGCGCCAGGGCAATGCCGCCAACCTTCAACAACAAGCGGCGATCAATTCTCATGGCAACCGCCGGTGGCGTAGGTGCGGTACTGCACGCTCTGCTGCTGGCCCTTGGAGTCGAGGTAGTCCATGCGGGTGTTCACCAGGCCGCAGGCGTCGCTCTGGTCATCCTGTATCGACAGCACTTTCTTCACATCCAGGTGGTCACCGTAGCGGTACTGCATGACCCCGGTATCGTCCATCGGCATCGTGGAGGCCTGGGCGGCAATGGCGCCAAAGCTGAGCACGGCGAACAGGCTGGCACGGGCGAAGGTAATGAAGTTCATGGCATCTCTCCTGTGTAACGCTTGAGGGTGGGGAGTTGTGCTCCCCGGTCGAGAGCCATTTCACGCCGGCCAGGTATCCCGTATGTGTCGCCCGAAGCTGTGATGTGCTTCCTCCTGTGTCTGTACACATGCCAGATACACTGCAATACAAACCCCCGCAGGCAAGCGCGAATGCGCTCGGTACACTGCGCCCATCCCCTCTTGCACAGGAACGCAGCGCATGGAACACGTCGATCACATCCTGATCGTCGACGACGACCGCGAAATCCGCGAACTGGTCGGCAACTACCTGAAGAAGAACGGCCTGCGCACCAGCATCGTCGCCGACGGCCGGCAGATGCGCGCCTTTCTAGAAGCCAACAGCGTCGACCTGATCGTCCTGGACATCATGATGCCCGGCGACGACGGCCTGCTGTTGTGCCGCGAGCTGCGCGCCGGCAAGCACCGCAACACCCCGGTGCTGATGCTGACCGCCCGCAACGACGAAACCGACCGCATCATCGGCCTGGAAATGGGCGCCGACGATTACCTGACCAAGCCGTTCTCGGCCCGCGAACTGCTGGCCCGTATCAACGCCGTGCTGCGCCGCACGCGCATGCTGCCGCCCAACCTGACCATCAGCGAAAGCAGCCGCCTGCTCGGCTTCGGCCAGTGGCGGCTGGACACCACCGCGCGCCACCTGCTCGACAGCGAAGGCACCCTGGTAGCCCTGAGCGGTGCCGAATACCGCCTGCTGCGGGTGTTTCTCGACCACCCGCAGCGGGTGCTCAGCCGTGAGCAGTTGCTCAACCTGACCCAGGGCCGTGAAGCCGACATCTTCGACCGCTCCATCGACCTGCTGGTCAGCCGCCTGCGCCAGCGCCTGGGTGACGACGCCCGCGAACCCAGCTGCATCAAGACCGTGCGCAGCGAGGGCTACGTGTTCTCGCTGCCGGTGCAACTGCTCGAGTCGCCATCATGAAGTGGCCACGTACCCTGGCATCGCGCCTGGCACTGATCTTCTTCACCGGCCTGGTGCTGGCCTACGGCCTGTCGTTCGGCCTGCAGGCCTACGAGCGCTACATCAGCAGCCGCTCGATGATGCTCAGCACCCTGGAGCAGGACGTGGCCACCTCGGTGGCCATCCTCGACCGCCTGCCCGCGGCCGAGCGCGCCGCCTGGTTGCCGCGCCTGGAGCGGCGTACCTACCGCTACCGGCTGGACCAGGGCCTGGCGGGCGAAGCCATGCCGACCAGTGACCCACCCATGGCCGCCGACTCGATCGTCAAGGCCATTGGCGCCGACTATCGCCTTTCCTTCCAGGAAATCCCCGGCCCGAATGCGCACTTCCAGGCACACCTGACCCTGGCCGATGGCGCACCGCTGACCATCGACGTAACCCCATCGCCGGTCCCGGTGGCACGTTGGCTGCCCGTGGTATTGCTGATCCAGCTGGCCGTGCTGTTGCTGTGCACCTGGCTGGCGGTACACCTGGCGATCGGCCCGCTGACCCGCCTGGCCCGTGCGGTGGACAACCTCGACCCGGACAAGCCTGGCGTGCAGCTGGATGAAAGCGGCCCGCGCGAGGTGCGCTACGCCGCCGTGGCCTTCAACGCCCTGCAGGCGCGCATCGCTGCCTACCTCAAGGAACGCATGCAGTTGCTGGCGGCCATTTCCCACGACCTGCAAACACCGATCACGCGCATGAAGCTGCGTGTCGAAGTGATGGACGAAGGGGTGGAAAAGGACAAGCTGTGGAGCGACCTGGGTGAAATGGAACACCTGGTGCGCGAAGGCGTGGCCTATGCCCGCAGCATGGACACCAGCACCGAGGCCCCGTGCCGGGTCAACCTCGATGCCTTTCTCGACAGCCTGGTGTTCGACTACCAGGACAGTGGCGCCCAGGTCGAGCGCCATGGCAGCAGCGGCAGCCTGCTGGAAACCCGCCCGCATGCCCTGCGCCGGGTGCTGGTGAACCTGGTGGACAACGCCCTCAAGTTTGCCGGTGCTGCCGAGCTGGAGGTGTGCCGCGAGGGCGACAGGACGTTGATCCGCGTGCTCGACAACGGGCCTGGCATACCCGGTGGCGAACTGGATGAAGTGCTCAAGCCGTTCTATCGCGTGGAAGGTTCACGCAACCGCAGCACCGGCGGCACAGGGCTGGGGTTGGCGATTGCCCATCAGCTGATCCAGGCCATGGGCGGCCGGCTGACCCTGAGCAACCGCGCAAGCGGCGGGCTGTGCGCGCAGATCGAGCTGAAGTAAGGCAATCTCAGGTAGGAGCGGCCTTGTGTCGCGATCGGGCCGCAAAGCGGCCCCGGCAATTCATGCGGCGAAGCTGAGAACCTGGGGCTGCTACGCAGCCCATCGCGACACAAGGCCGCTCCTACAGGGACTGCGGCGCTTGAGCGACTTCTACACTCCGATACACAACCCCACCACCGCCGACACACTGCAGATACCCCACCCCGACACACTCCCGGTCACACAACCACACCCCGGGAGCCTCCCTGATGAAACCCCTCACCCTTCCCTCCGGCTGGAAGCTGTTCGCCACGCTCACCGGCCTGACCCTGGCGATGACTGCCGTGGTCCTGGCCAGCCAACCTGATCCGGACGGCCTGCGCAGCGCGATCCGTGCCACTGCGCGCAGCTCCTTCGCGCTATTCCTGCTGGCCTTCCTGGCCTCGTCGCTGGTGACCTTGCTGCCTGGCACCAGCAGCCGTCGCATCCTCCAGGAACGGCGCTATCTGGGGTTGGCATTCGCCTTTTCCCACACCGTGCACGGCGTACTGATCTACCGCTATGCCCAGCAATTCCCCGAGCTGTTCTGGGCCGGCCGCACGCTCACTTCCAGCCTGCCCGGCACCCTCGGCTACCTGTTCCTGCTGCTGCTCACCATCACCTCGTTCAAGGCCCCGATGCGCCTGTTGGGTGGCCGTGCCTGGCAGGCCCTGCACAGCACCGGCATGTGGGTACTGGCCGCGGTGTTCTGCCTGTCGTTCTACAAACGCATCCCCATGGGCGGCTGGTACCCGCTGGCGTTCGCCCTGATGTTCAGCGCCATCGCCGTCAAGCTCACCGCCAAGCTGGCCCGCCAGCAACGCCGTAACGCCCGTGCCCTTTCCTGAAGAGAGAAACCAGCATGACCACCTTGACCCGCACCCTGACCACCTTCGACCGTTTCGGTACCTGGAGCGCCGACCTGCCGTTGCGGCTGTTCCTGGCCTGGGAATTTTTCGAATCCGGCTGGGAGAAATTCAATGGCAGCAACTGGTTCGCCGACCTGCAAGCGAACTTCCCGTTCCCCTTCAACCTGCTGCCTGCAGAGCTGAACTGGCAGCTGTCGATGTGGGCGGAGCTGATCCTGCCGTTACTGCTGTTGCTGGGGCTGGGTACCCGGCTGGCCTCGTTGGGGCTGATGGTGGTGACCGTGGTGGCGATTGCCGCGGTGCATTGGCCGGCGCACTGGTCGAACCTGGCCGAGCTGGCCCAAGGGTATGCAATTACCGACCAGGGCTTTGGCAACTTCAAGTTGCCGCTGATCTACCTGGTGGCGTTGCTGCCACTGCTGCTGAAAGGGGCTGGGCGGTTGAGCCTGGATCATTGGCTCAGAGGGCGGTTCTGCAGGTGATATCGCCGGGGCTGCGTTGCAGCCCATCGCCGCGGTTCGTCGCCACGACAAGCCAGCTCCCACAGGTACTGCGCAAGATTCTGAGCATGCGCTGTACCTGTGGGAGCTGGCTTGTCGTGGCGACGAACCGCGGCGATGGGGCGCAAAGCGCCCCAATACCACGATTCAACATGTACCGATGATGATCCCCTGCTCGCGCAGCCCCTCCAGCAACGCCAACCCCTCCTCCACAGCACCGCCCAACGCCTCCAACCGAGCCCGCCCACTGCCCTGTTCCAGCGCCAGCAACCGGTACGCCAGCGGCGCCAGGCGCGCGAAGCGCACCTTCAACCCCGCATCGCGATAGACCAGCAACAAAGTCGGCGCCTCTGGCGCGACCGCTGGCTTGTAATCCGCCCCGATCCGCTCCACCGGCCAGCGATAGGCCAACACCCGCGCCACACACGACAACAGTGGCTCCCCTTCCAGCAGGTCGCCTGCCGGGTCATGGGCCGGGTCCTCGGCATCGCTCAGATACAACTGCGCCTCGACCCACTCATAGTGCGCCAGCTCCAGCTGCCAGGGCGCATCCAGCTCGATGCCTTGCAGGTAATCGACGAACGCTTCGGCAATCTCGGTGAACAACGGTGTCTGGCAGCGATAGTTGGCATAGAAATCTCGCACTCGGGCGTGCCAGCGCGGTTCGCCCAACGCCTGGCGCATCACCGGAAAACTGCCGGCCAGCAAACCTTCGATAGCACCATAGAACAGCTCGCGGTAAACCTTCAGGCGCCGGGCCTCCACGCCCGGCGGCGGCGCATGGCGCTGCGGGTCACGCAGGTGCCGGGCCAAGGTGTACTGCTGCTCACGCAAGGTCTCATTCATTTGCATGCCCTCCCGCAGCACGCTGCACAGTGCGGATGCGCGCCGCCTCGGCGAGCAGTTCGGCAAGCGGCGGGTAGTTGAAATCACGCTCGAGCACGGTGGGTTGCACACCGAAGCGCGCACAGGCGACCGCGTACAGCGCCCACACATCTTCCTTCACCGCAGCCCCGTGGGTGTCTACCTTGAGGTCCGGCGCTTCATCGTAATGGCCAGCCACGTGCATGCCGGAGACCCGCGCCTGGGGCAAGCCCGCCAGGAATTCGCGGGCGTCGTAGCCGTGATTGCAGGCATTGACGAAGACGTTGTTGACGTCCAGCAGCAGGTCGCAGTCGGCCTCATCGAGTACCGCGCGGATGAAGTCGAGTTCACTCATCGCCTGGTACGGCGCGGCGTAGTAGCTGATGTTTTCCACGGCAATGCGCCGCTCCAGGTATTCCTGGGCCTGGCGAATCCGCGCGGCCACATGGCGCACCGCTTCGTCGGTGAATGGAATGGGCATCAGGTCATACAGGTGCCCGTCATCACTGCAGTAGCTCAGGTGCTCGCTGTACAGGCGCACCTGGTGGCGGTCGAGAAACTGGCGGGTCTGGCCAAGGAAATGGCGGTCCAGCGGCTCGCTGCCACCCAGCGACAACGACAGCCCGTGGCAGGTAATGGCAAAACGCTCGGCCAACTGCGCCAGGCCCTTGCCGTAGGCACCGCCCACGGCAACCCAGTTTTCCGGTGCGCATTCGAGAAAGTCCACGGCGCCAGCCTCCATGGCCAGCAGTTCCGGCAGCAGGCCGCGGCGCAGGCCTAGCCCGGCCTGTAAAGGTACAGGGGACAAAGATGTGGGGTGCATGAACAGGTCTCCGCAACAGGCACAACGCCCCGCCTGACCAGCAGGAGGGGCGTTGCGCGGTTCATGGGGCAGAAGGTCAGGACTTGCCGGTCAGGTGGCTGAACAAGCCTTCGGGCATGGCCTTGCCATTAGCCTGGTAGATCGCCTTGAGGTGATCCGCCGCCTCCTGTTCGGAGATGAAGCCATCATGGTTGCTGTCGATCTTGTCGAAGTCGCCGGCACGGTCCTTGGCCACCGCCAGGAACTCGTCGCGCGAGACCTTGCCGTCGTGGTTGCTGTCGGTCTTGGCGAACGAGGCATCACCACACTTGCCCTCGCCACATTTGCCTTCGGCACCGGCCTTGGCGCTGGCACCGCACTTGCCCTCACCGCATTTGCCTTCGCCCTGGGTGGCCTTGGCGCTGCCACCACATTTGCCTTCACCACACTTGCCCTCGCCGGCCACCTTGGCCGAAGCCAGCTGGTAACCCTGGGCCAACGGCTCGACGGCAAAGGCGCTGCTGCTCAATGCCATGCTGCCGATCAGGGCAGCGCCGAGCAGGCCGAGGGTGTTTCGTACTTGAGTCATGGTGTCGCTCCACTGTGGTTGGAATGTGGAGCCATTAGGCCGTTGCGGTATGTCGTGGATGTATCGCGCGGGGTGCGGTTTTGTATGGGAATGGGTCTGCGGCGTGGGCAGATACAGTGGGATACACAACGGCCCCAAGGTGCCTCGGGGCCGTCGTGCAGGGTCAGTCTTCCAGCGGCTTGGGTGGCGCGGCCGGCTTGGCGGGCTTTGCCGGCTTGCTGTCCTTGGCCTTGGGTTCCGGTGCCGCCGCTGCCACAGGCTCCGGCGCCGACACGGCTTTTTCGCTGGCGGGCAGATCATCGACCGCCTTGAGGATCACCTGCGGGTCGATGGCCCCTCCCTCTTCGTCGTCCTTGAGCATGTGCCGCTCACCGTCCTTGCCCACCAGGATCACCTTGGTGCCTTTGCTGGCACCCAGCTTCAACTCGCGGATCAAGGCCATGGTGGTCTGCTGCTCGAGGTTCTTGTCCTCACGCTTGCCCATCATGTTGGCAACGCTGTACACCACCAGGTTGCGCTCTTTGAAGGCGGCCTGGGTGGCCGGGTCCTTGAGGGCCTCGTTCAACCCACGCAACGTTGGGTCGGCGCTGCTGGGTGCAATGACGACCAAGGGCCTGGCCTTGCCCAGTTCCTTGGCCAGCGGCGCGTCACTGTCGGCAGCAAACACAGGGGCGACAAGCGCGAGCAAGGTGGCGAGGGTCAGTGACCGGACGAGCATGCGTATCTCCTTATTCTCTCGATAAACCAGAAGACTACAGATCAGGGCGAAAGATCCGACGGGCGAGCGTAAACCACCCAGAGGCCTCCATGTTTCAATGAACAGTAACCGGCGGTTACCAAGCGTGGTCACTCTTCGTCGCGAGCCCGAAAAAGTACCTCTATCACTTGTAACTTGAGCATAGTCCAATGCGCCCTCGTCATACCCAACGTTGCAGAGCCTCGATGGTCAGTTGAAGTTCGGTCCTTTCGGTCCATAGCCTGATTTCCGCCATCAACCTGGCGGCGTCCTCGGCATTGGCATCCTCAGCCAACTGGTTCTGAAAACTTCGCGGCACTTCGAGTTCGCGTACGTAGCGTTTCTCGAGATATTTTCTCCAGAACGATTGCTGGACCATCCACACTGCCACCGATTGGGCTGTCTCGTTACGCCTTATTTCCTCACGCGCGCGCATGACCGAAGCGTCATCCAGGTTCGGGATGCCCGCGTGTAGCATGCTCTGCGCATTACCAGGCAGGTCCAGGTCCTCGCGCAAGCGGATCGAGTAGGCCAGTGCCCATTCGATCGACTCGTTCCCGCGACGTGCAGCCTCAGCCTCACGCAAGGCGATGAACTCGACCTCCCGCTGCCTCCACAACCGCCGCGCCAACGCGACCAGAACTCGCTCCTGGCTACCAGAAGGGGCAGCCTGCTCGGCGTCCCATTCAAGGCATCGGATTTCAAGTTCCTGGAAGACCACCGTGGCGTTGTCGGCGCAGTTCTCAACCACCGCACGGGAGAAAAGCTCATTGGCCAGCTGTGGAACCTTCTCGATCTTTGCCATCATCGCCAAAACCCGTAAAGCCAGCATTTCCCCAAATCGAGGATGAGTGAAATCTTGCGAGTGCGTGAGCTGTTTGAGCAACTGCATGAAACTCGTCGCCCCATCCATTTGCTCGATAGTCATCCACAAGTTGCTCAGGTCTTCACGGCTCTCGCCATCCAGGCGGTCCGCCCAGCGAAACTTCTCAGGGACCGTGCTGTACTCTGGAATATTCCAGTTCTGCTGCGCCCGTTCAGCCTGACGCAGCAACACAGGATTGCCTGCCAGCGCCACGTAACCTCGCTGCCATAAATTGGACTCGATGAAACCAGGGGGCAACGTAGTGATGAAGTTGTTGGAAGCATCGAGCATGTACAGCGCCCGACAATTCGTGATGCCCTCGGGCAACGATGCCAACCCGGTATTACGTAAACGCAGTTCGGCCAACTGTTCCATCCCTACCACGGAAAAGGGCATGTTCAAACGGTTGTCCGAAAGGTTCAGGTACCGTAGCCGGCGGCAGAGCGCCAGCACTTGAGCCTGAGGCACGTCCAGCGAGATGCGGTTGGCGGACAGGTCGAGAATGCGCAGATCATTGAGCAACGCCAGGCTGCCTGGCAGACGCTCCAACCGGTTGTAGTTCAGTTCCAGAGACGTAAGATTGGGGAATGAAAGAAGAAATTGTTCTGGCACTTCCGTCAGTTGCAGGCTGCGCAGGGAAAGCTCGGTAACATGCTGGAAGATGAACTGTGGCCCCAATACAGGCAATGAGCGCAGCTCATAGCCGCTGTACTGCCAAGCCACAGATTCCCTTTCGTTCTCAGGGACAACCTGACCAGGCACCCGCGCCCGCCAGCAATTCATGATTGCTTTGCGAAACCGCTTGCGCTCGGTTCGTTCACCGGTCATCAGGCCTTGCCGCTCCCAGCCTTTCAAGTGGGCCTTCAACAGCTCCTCTTGCTGTTCGAGCACCCTGAGTTCAGCCTCGGTATCGCGCCCCGAAGCATGCAGCCTGGCCAGCCAGGCTTCGATCTGCTCGTCACTGTACGCGGGGTAGAGTTTGCGCAGGCGCGCCTCGAACGCGCGCGGTCGAGACGCAGGCCGGACAAAGCGTCCCAGGCCCCCACCAAGCGGGTAGCCGACCCGGCCATCCTCCAGGCGCATTGGCGTCAGCATCCATGGCTGTCGAGGGTTTTTGCCCAACGCCTGGGCGAGCACCCTGCTGTGCCCGGCAATTTGCCGTCCCAATACTGCTCTCAAGCTCGCGGCATAGGGTTCAGTGATGCCGAGTGCCGCATGATCGGCAGGGACAAACGCCTCCACCAGGGTCTCGAACAACTCGCCGGGGCCGCGCAGCTCCAGGCCTAGCGCGTCCTCAAGTTCGAACTGCCCGTTGTCATGTACAAGCCTGTAGTTCTGCCCGTTACCAGCGGTAGTCATTAATGGCTGCGGGCTATCGCCATCGTACAGCCGCCAGCGCGGCCTGGCCTCCCTGACATCCAGAGTCTCCAGCAGCGTCAGCGCGACCTTGGCCTGATCCAGGGTCTGGGGCGTTTCGATGAACAGCCCCTCGCAGGCACGCGCAACACGTATGCGCAGTACACTCAGCCGGGACCTTTCGACCAGCCGAAACGGCACCGTGCCGCTGACCAGTGCCTGAAACTCCGCACCTTCGGCCGACAGCTCAGCCAGCAGCTCGCGCGCCGCTCGGCGATGCAGGCTCGGGAATGCCCTGCGCAACGTTGCCACCGCCGCATCGTCCGGCTCCTGCTGCCCGTCATACACCTGTTGAAACAGTTGGCGACGCCTTGCAGAGACCTGCGCCGCCAATGCCGGCCCGTCGTGCTCGGTGACGCCAGGCAACGCCCGGGCCTTCGACAGCAACGGTGCGTCCTCCGGCACCCGCCCAAGCTTCAAATCGTCCAGCAAGGCTTGCAGCCGACGGTCGATCAGCAGGCGCTCTACGGTATCGACCAGCTCGGCCTCAGGCGCACGACCGTACACATGTAACGCCCGAAGATGATCTGCCTCCAGGGCATGGATAGCCATGGCCTGGTCAATCTGTTCATCATCCAGCCGAGCGAAACGCTCACCCAGGCGGCGGAACATCCTGTGCTTGTCTGTCCAGCTGGCCGGTTGCTCGGTCCATAGCCGCCAGGCACCGGCGTCATTGTGACGCAACAAAGGTCCATGGCCACCTCGTGGTGCCAGTTGCCACTCTTCATCTGCGCGCTGCACGATTTCGTAGTTGTGGCCGTCCATGATCATCCAGCTTCTGTCCTGGGCACGGTAGATGCCCATAGCATCGGCTACCTCACCAGCGGGAGGTGCAGCACTGCGAAACGGCACCAGGTCTCCATTCCAGAGTTTCTCGCTGCCGTCTTCCAGGCGCGCTGGCACCCACTGGTCCAATGCGGCCCAGGCCCGGCTCGCTTCCCGCCATACCACAGCGGTGACACCGATCACGGCCAGGTCTTTGGTCACGCTGAGCACATGCTCCATCGCGGCACTGGTATCGCCCTCGCGCCAGTCTTCGACGGCCTGGAACAGCTCGCCCAGCAGGTCCCAGACCATTACCGCCAGCAGCAGTGCATTGAGCGCAGGGATGAACACGCCCGCCACCGTGGCCAGTGTCCAACCCTCGGCAACCAACCTTTGTTGATGAGCTTCCTGGGCCTTGCGGTCAAGGTCTGACACCGGCGTTGCAATCACCGCAGCATCGTCCTTGATGTGATCGATGCGCGCGCAAGCAAGGTGCTCGAACAACGGCAGCGGGTAGTCCCGCATGTGCTGGTCCATTTCCCGGGTTGCCCAATCGGCGACGCCTACCAGGTCCTTGGCAACTCTGGAGAAGAACTGCTGGCTGTCGCGCCGGCGTATGAAGCGTTTGAAGAAATCCTGATAGCGCTTGTCTCGCAGACGCTGGCCCAGGACCTTGCGGGTGAAGCTTTCCAGGTCGGGGCTTGCGGTCCAGGGACCGTGGGGGTCATCGGGAATATAGACAATGATCTTGCGGCTGACCTTGTCATGAAATACATCGAGTATCACGATCTGTTGCAAGTCGCAGCCGAACGCCTTCAGTTGCCGGGCCACCACTTTCGATTCGTAGAGCGTGCCGGGGCGTCCGTGCTTGCACAGGTCCACCACCAGTTCCAGTTCAGCGGCATTCAGTACGCCATCACTCTTGGCCTTGCACGCATCGATCAGCATGACCGAGCTGTACAGCTGGGCAAGCGTCGAAGCCATGCTGCGCCAGCCGCTGGCCTGGCTGTTCGGCGCTTTGAGCACGGAGTCCAGGTGCTGTTGATAGCGCTTGCCCAGGTCCAGCTTGCGGCACAAGCGCGCGAAGGCAGGCGCGGTTGGCGACGCGAGGCGTTGCGACAGGCTGTCGACGATGCAGTTGTCCTTGTGCTGTTCGTTCCGCCCCTCGCCCGGCGTGAAGTTGTCCAGTGCCGCCTCGATCAGCGGTACGTCGAAATAGTCCTTTTCCACCACCGGGTAGCGCCCCCACACGGTGCCCTGGCTGGGAGCGGTGTAGGTGTACCAGCGCCTGAAATACAGGCCATCGACATTTTCCCTGGTGACGAATTCTTCCTGCATGGCGTGTTGTAGCAGCGGCTTGACGAAACGGTCGATGCCCTCGATGCGCGCAAGCTCCTTTTCCAGCCACTGTCGACAGGCCAGGCTGTCTTTCAATGCGTTACGTAAAGCAGCATGCTGCGATTCATACAGACCGTTGGCCGGGATGTTCTGCTCGGTCGGCGATACGATACGCAGCCGGCGAATCCATCTGGGCAGTCGTTTGACGATGAGGTTGTCCTGATAGGCCTGCTCCATGGCCAGCGTATCGGCGGTTGGCGGTAGTTCCTGGCGGGGTGTAGTCACGTTGTTGCGCCTCTGGCTGATCCAAAGGCCCGACACTAGACGCAGGCTTGCCAAGCGATTGGCTAGATAGCTACCACCTCTTCAGAACAGCGCCAGCTGCTGGCCGGTCAGCCCTTCGAAACTGTCGCCAACGAAAGGCAGGATGGCATCAGCCACCGGCTGCAGCTGCCGCGTCAGGTAATGCTCGTAGTCCACCGGTGCTTGCAGGTTTTCCAGGGGTTCTGGGCCCGCCAGGGTGATCAGATAGCTGATCCAGCCGCCGCGCTGGTATTGCAACGGGCGGCCAAGGCGGCGGTTGTAGTCATCGGCCAGCCGGGCCGCACGCACGTGCGGTGGCACATTGCGCTGGTAATCGGCTAGCGGCCGGCGCAAACGCTTGCGGTACACCATCAGCTCATTCAGCTCGCCCGCCAGGGTGCGCCGTACATAATCACGCACATACGCCTGGTAGGGCTCCCCGCGGAATATCCGGCCATAAAGCTCCTGCTGGAACTCCCGGGCCAGCGGCGACCAGTCGGTACGCACCGACTCCAGGCCTTTGTAGACCATCTGCTCGCTGCCATCGGCCCGCTGCACCAGCCCGGCGTAGCGCTTCTTGCTGCCTTCGTCCGTGCCGCGGATGGTGGGCATCAGGAAGCGCCGGTAATGCACCTCGAACTGCAGCTCCAGCGCGCTTTCCAGGTTCATCCGCTCGCGCAGGTGTTCGCGCCACCACTGGTTGACCTGGGCCACCAGCTCACGGCCGATGCGTGCTGCAGCCTCCTCGCCGTGGGCGCCCTTGAGCCAGACGAAGGTGGAGTCGGTATCGCCGTAGATCACCTCGTAGCCCCTGGCTTCGATCAGCGCACGGGTCTGGCGCATGATCTGGTGCCCGCGCATGGTGATCGACGAAGCCAGGCGCGGGTCGAAGAAGCGGCAGCCGCTCGAGCCCAACACCCCGTAGAAGGCATTCATGATGATCTTCAGCGCTTGCGACAGCGGCGCGTTGCCCTCGCGCTTGGCCGCTTCCCGGCCCTGCCATACACGCTCGACGATGGCCGGCAGGCAATGCTCGCTACGGGAAAAACGCCCACCCCGGAAGCCTTCCACCGAGTGTTCATCGTCGGGCAGGCGCAAGCCTTCGACCAGCCCCACCGGGTCGATCAGGAAGGTACGAATGATCGACGGGTACAGGCTCTTGTAGTCCAGCACCAACACCGAGTCGTACAGGCCCGGGCGCGAATCCATGACGAAGCCACCGGGGCTGGCTTCGTCGGGGCGGCTGCCGAGGTTGGGGGCGACGAAGCCCAGGCGGTGCATCTGCGGGATGTACAAGTGGCAGAACGCGGCCACCGAACCACCGCTGCGGTCCACCGCAAGGCCGGTCACCGAAGACCGCTCCAGCAGGAATTCGAGCAGGCGGGTGTGGGCGAAAATGCGCGTCACCAGCTCGCAATCCTTGAGGTTGTAGCGCGCCAACGCCGGCTTGTCCTCGGCGAAGCGGCGGTTGATTTCATCCATGCGCTGGTACGGCGTGTCGATGGCCTTGCCTTCACCGAGCAAGGTCTGGGCGACACTTTCGAGGCTGAACGACGGGAAGCTCCAGGTCGCCGAGCGCAGCGCCTCGATGCCGTCGATCAGCAGCCGCCCCGGGGCATCGGCGAACACGTGGCCACCACCGGCATGGCTGCGCAAGGTCATCGGCGTGCCATTGCGCCCCAGTGCCAGCGGTACCAGCAGCAGCTTGGCGTGCTCGTGCAGCAGGCGCAGGTCGAACTGGATCAGGTTCCAGCCGATGATTGCATCCGGGTCGTGCTCGGCCATCCACTGGTTGAGGCAGGCCAGTATGTCGGCGCGGTCGGCGCAGTAGTGCAGGTCGAAGTCGAGGTCATCAGCCGTGCCGTTGGCCGGCCCGAGCATGTACACCTGGCGCTGGCCACAACCTTCCAGGGCAATGCTGTACAGCTCGCCCCGCTCGCTGGTCTCGATGTCCAGCGACACCAGGCGCAGCGGCGGGCGATAACCTGGCAGGGGCTTGAGCTGGGCATCGCAGAGCACGCCTTGGGCATCCGGTTGGCCGGTGAACTGCACCGGGGCGGTGATGAAGCGCTCCATCAGGTAGCGCTCGGGCGGGCGAATATCGGCTTCGAACACCTCGATACCGGCCGTGCGCAGGCGTTGCTCCAGCTGCATCAGTTGCCGGTGCTGGCGGCAGTACAGGCCCAGCACCGGGCGCTGGTCAAAGTCCTTCAGCTGCAGCGGCCGCAACTCGACACCGGCTTCGTTGGCCAGCAGCACCCGCGCGTGCGCTTCCTGCGCCTGGGGGATGAATGCCACCGATACCTGCGGCGCCAGGCGCAGTTGTCGTGGCCCCTGGTCGGTGGCCAGCCAGAATTCCACGCAGGTGCCTTCGGGCGTGTCATGCCAATGTCGGGTCAGGACAAAGCCCTGCTGCAACTCCACCGCGTCGACCTCTGAATCGTTTGTTGTGCTGATTGCGGGATTCTACCGCTGACGCACCGTCGCAGCGCATTTTGTTGGGGCCAGCAGGTGTTTGCCGAAATATTTTCAGCGCCGGGCGCTTGCCCGCGGCCGGGCGTTTGCTCGAACGCGTGTTCAACCGTACAGGTAATTGATGTCCTTGCAGGCCAGCGGTGGCACCTGGCCCAGCAGGAACTCGCGCAGCTTGTGCATCTGCCGCGCCTTGGGGCTGGCCTTGAGCCAGGTCATGTAATAGCCGTCGCCGGTGGCCACCGCGTGCTTGAACGGCGTTACCAGGCGCCCCGCCAACAGGTCGGCGCTGGCCAGCACCAGGTCGACCACCGAAATACCCAGGCCTTGCTGTGCGGCCGAGATGCCCTGGTCGAGGGTATCGAACACTTGCCCGTGATCGATGCTGATGTCCAGCGCGTCCATGCGAGCCAGCCAGCGCCGCCAGTCTCGTCGGTCAGGGGACGGGTGCAGGAATTCGCACTGGGCCAGGTCGGCAAGGCCCGGTTGTGCCTGGGCCATGTAATCCGGGTGGCACACCGGGATCAGCCATTCATCGAACAGCTTGAAACTCTCGATATCGGCGGGAAAACGCCCGTTGGCCAGGAGGATCGCACAGTCGTAGGGCTCGGAATAGAAGTCCACGCTGTCGATGTCCATCCACACGCTGGACAGCTGCACGCTGCAGTTGTCCTCGACCTTCTTGAACGCATCCAGCGCCCGCAGCAGCCAGCGCACGGTGAGCGTGGACGGTGCCTTCAGACGCAGGCCGTAGCGGTCCTGGCGCAGCAGGGCGCAGGCATTTTCGATGATCTTGAAGCCAACCTTGAGCTCCTGCGCCAGCAGGCGGCCGTGCTCGGTCAGGGCCAGCTTCGGCCCGCGGCGCTCGAACAGGTCGCAGCCGAACATGGCTTCGAGGGTCTTGATGTGGTGGCTGACGGCGCCCTGGGTCAGGGCCAGCTCTTCCGCGGCACGGGTGAATGAGCCATAGCGAGAGGCCACCTCGAAGGCACGCAGCGCGTGCAAAGCCTGAATCCGTTCCGACATGGCGACGCCCCGAGCATGAGTAAGACTAATAGTAGGTCATAGTTCCACGCGTTTTACAACACCAAGGACGTCTCGGAAAATGCGGGTAAATAATAAACATAACCAAGATCCTGCCTGCATGTGACTTGAACGTTCATCAAATTTACGCCTGGGGAAATCATGTCGACGGGTTATGGAACTTGCTATCGCCTGGATGCGCTAGAGCTGGCCGCTGACCATGTGCGCAACGCGCGACATTGGACCTACAAAGCCGTAGAACATTTTCGCAGTGTCCTCGCCAACCCCGAGTTTCCCTGCCTGTTCGGCCGCAAGGCGGTAAACGGCGCAACCTGCCACATCCTCTTCGCCCGCGCCGGGCAGCTGGCCGATGACATCGCCATGGGCCTGGCCGACTACGTGCGCACCGTCACACCTATCCCACCCAAGCAGCGTATCGGCAGCCCACTGGTGGTGTTTCTCGAAACCGCCGCCGACTACACCCTGGCCGAGCAACAGGCGCTGGCCTGGAAGGTGTTGCGTGGCGTGCACGCGCGCGACCCGCATCCCTGGCCGCAGGGCATCCCGACCGACCCCGACGACAACGCCTGGTCGTTCTGCTTTGCCGGCATGCCGCTGTTCATCAACATGAACTTCCCCGGCCACCAGCAGATGAAAAGCCGCAACCTGGGGCCGCACATCACCTTCGTCATCAACCCGCGGGCGAACTTCGACGAAGTGGCCAACGTCAACACCGAAAGCGGCCATCGTATCCGCGAACGCATCCGCGAGCGCGTGCACCACTACAACGACGGCGTCATGCCCGACACCCTTGGTTTCTTCGGCGATGCCGACAACTACGAGTGGAAGCAGTACCAACTGCAGGAGGCAGGGTCGCTCAACCCGTCCCGCTGCCCGTTCCACGCCCATGCCGTACAGCCGGCAACACCCGACATACTGATCGAGACCTGACCGTGAATACCGCACTCACCGCTACCTACGCCCTTACTGTCCTGCTACTGATCGCCACCCCCGGCCCGGTGGTGGCACTGATCGTCAACACCGCGGCCGCCTCCGGCTCACGCAAGGCCATGTTCACGGCTGTCGGCACCAACTGGGCATCACTGGTGCTGATCGGCGCGGCGGCCTGGATCATCCTCACCAGCGCCGCCATCGACAAGGCCTGGCTCAGCGCCATGAGCCTGCTGGGTTGCCTGTTCATCGGCTACATTGCCGTCGGCACGCTGCGGGACGCCCTGCAGGCGCCTGCAGCCGAGGCACCGGGCGAGCTCGCCAAGCCTGGCCGCGGCGGGCTGCTGCAAGGTTTCATGGTGGGCATTTCCAACCCGAAGGACATCATCTTCTTCATCGCCTTCTTCCCGCAGTTCATCCAGATCACCGAATCGTTCGGCAAGAGCATGGTGGTGCTGTCGATGCTGTGGGTGGCCATCGATTTTGCCGTGCTCAGCCTGTACATCTTCGCCATCGGCAAGATCGCCTCGCAGCGCAGCAACCGCATGATCAGCCTGGCCTCGGGGGTCGCCCTGCTGCTGATCGCCGCCGGCGGCCTGCTGTACAACGTCAAGGAGCTGGCGGCCTGAACGTGACGCAAGGTGCCCGCTGCAACAGAAGGAGAACCCATGACCGCGACTGACACGACCCCGTCGCCTTCGCCGTTGCAACAGGACTACCAGCGCTTTCTGCTGCTGGGCAGCCGGCGTGCCCCGCACACCGTGCATGTGCACGAAACCGGCTACCGCTCCGGCACCATCAACACCGATGCCCTGGGCCTGCGCTACAGCCATTGCGCCGGCAAGCGCTTTTCGGCAGCCGAGCGCGGTGGTGCGTCACGCATCAACCTGCTGGTCGGCGGCTCCACCGCCCTGGGCATCGGTGCCAGCTCCGACGAACACACGGTGGCCTCGCACCTGTCGATGCTGACTGGCGAAGTCTGGCTGAGCCTGGCTGGCTGCGGGCTCAATGCCAGCCAGGAGCTGCTGATGTTCCTGACCCACCAGCACCGCCTTGGCCAGCTCGGCCATGTGGTGGTGCTCAGCGGCCTCAACACCCTGGCCCACGAAGCCCTCTGCGAAGTCCTCGCCAGCCTGAGCGACCCGCGGCACGCCAAGGCCTACCAGGATTTTCTCAACAGTTTCAGCGAAGGCATGCAGCCCACGGCGGCGCCCCGCCGGCAATCGCTGTGGCGGCGCATCGGCCAGGCGTTGGCCACGCCCTCGGTCGCAACACCTGCCACCTGGCCGCTGTCACCCCCGGAAAAGCGCCTGGCCCGTGCCGCCGACAGCATTGGCCGGACCTTGCGCCAATGGGACCGGCTGCTGGCAGACAGCCATTCCACCCTCACCTTCATCCTGCAGCCGTTGCTGCCCTGGTGCCGGGATAGCCTGCCCGCTGGCGAACAGGCCATGCTGGACGCGCTGCAGCGGCGACCGGCGAATTTCGACCGGCTGCTGGACGGCGCGTTCGACAGCCAGTTGCACTCGGCCTTCTTCCGTCGCATCAAGACCCAGGCCGACCCGGTGCCCTGCTATGACATGAACTGCATGCTCAGCAGCTCGCCGGTGTTCGGCGCCGACCTGTTCATCGACCGCCTGCACCTGAACGACCTGGGCAACAATGCCCTGGCCAAGGTCATTACCGCCAAGCTTGGCCTGGCCCAGGAAAAACATGCCCAGCGCAAGGTCACGCCGATCAAGCTCGTCTGACAGTTGCCAGGTGGTCTTCCGGCCAGGCCCCTTGGGTGGCTAGAATAGGCCGTCGTTCCGATCTGCCCGAGGCGCACGCTTGACCGCCATGAACATCGAAGCCATCCATCAGTACCTGGCACCCCATGGGGCTTGCCTGTGAGCCGCATGCTTCGCTTGCCCCCACTGTTGATCGCCCTGATGCCGCTGGCCGCGCACGCGCTGGAAGTGCGCATCGACCCTCATGCCGACCTGCTCTACCGCCAGGCCTTGCCCCTGCTGGAGCAGGCCGACAGCCAGGACGACGGCGCCAGCACACTGCGCACGGCCATCGGCGGCGACCCGGAGCTCAGCCGCCAGGGACAGGCCATGGCCCACACCCTGCCGACAGCCGTCGCCTTGCTGAAAAAGTCCGTGGAGCTGGGCCACCCGGTCGCACAGTACCGTCTGGCGCTGTACTACATGTCCTACCTGCCCGCCGCGCAAATCCCGGATGCCGCCTGCCCGCTGCTCGAAGCCAGCCTCAGACAGGGCTTTGCCGCACCGGCGCCGGCCATCGCCACCTGGTGCCCGCCCTATAACGTCAGCAGCGAGTACCGTACTGCGCTGGAGGCCATCCCCAACATGGCTACCGTGTATGCGCCCTACTACCCGCAACCGGCCACGCGCCTGGCCTGCAACCGCAACCGGCCACAAGGCCTGGAAATGCAGTGGGGGCGCCAGCGTGACTACCAGGCCGAGGTATACCGCCTGCTCGGCGACCTCGACCCGCAGCACCGCCAGAGCCTGCTGCAGAAGGCCGTGGATACCAACGGCTGCGTGACAGCGCAGCAGCACCTGACCAGCCGTCCGTAACACGGACACGGTTTCTGTGTAGGAGCGGCCTTGTGTCGCGATGGGGCGCGCAGCGGCCCCAGGATTTCAGCTTCGCCGCAGATATTGCCGGGGCCGCTGCGCGCCCCATCGCGACACAAGGCTGCTCCTACAAGGGACCGTGCCAGGCATAGCAAGATCGTTCAAGCCATCCCCCGCCCCGTCTGGCATGCTGGCCTGCCACGTACACGCACTGCAGCCACCATGCCCCACATCGCCCGCCAAGCCTTTCTCCACGGCGCCATCGCCATTCTCCCGTTGTCCCTGGCCGTCGCCCCCTGGGGCCTGCTGGCCGGCTCCATGGCCATCGAGGCCAATCTCAGCGCCTGGGAGGGGCAAGGGCTTTCGGCCATCGTCTTCGCCGGTGCCGCGCAACTGGTGGCGATCGGCATGCTCAAGGGCGGCGCCAACCTGGCGTCGATCCTGCTGACCACCCTGCTGCTGACCTCGCAGCACCTGCTGTATGGCCTGACGATGCGCCCGGTGCTGTCCAGCCAGCCGCTGCGCTGGCGGCTGGGCCTGGGCTTCCTGCTCACTGACGAGTTCTTCGCCCTGACCAGCCAGTACGACCAGCAGCAGTTCAACCGCTGGTACGCCCTGGGCGTGGGCCTGACCTTCTACGTCGCCTGGAACCTGTTCACCCTGGCCGGCATCCTGCTGGGGCAGAACATTCCGCACCTGGACCAGCTCGGCCTGGACTTTTCCATTGTCGCCACCTTCGTCGCCCTGATCGCGCCACTGGTGCGCAACCTGGCCACGCTTGTGTGCGTGGCGGTGTCGCTGTTCTGTTCGGTGCTGTTCAGCTACTGGCACTGGGAAACCGCCCTGGTGGCCGCAGGCCTGCTGGGCATGAGCGCCGGTTTCGTCTGCCAGAAATTCGCCGGAGCCCGCGCATGACCTGGGTCCTGATTCTTGCCATGGGCGCCATCGTGTTCCTCAACCGCTATGCGTTCCTGGAGCCGCGCCTGCCCTTGCGCCTGAGCTCCAACGCCCGGCAGTTCCTCGGTTTTGCCGTGCCGGGCATGCTCACCGCAATCTGCGGCCCGATCATCTTCATGCCCGAGCACCAGTTGAACCTGAGCCTGCTCAACCCCTACCTGCTGGGTTCGCTGGTGGCCATCGCCCTGGTGCTGTTGACCCGCAGCGTGTTGCTGAGCATGCTGGTGAGCATGTTGATCTTCTTCCTCCTGCGCAGCTGGCTGGCATGAGCACGCCCCTGCGCGAGCAGACACACCTCTGGCAGGCGCCGGCACTGGGCGACGTCGAGATGCTGCACGCGCGCTATTTCCAGCAGCGTTTCGCCCCGCATGTGCATGAAGGCTATGTGTTCACCGTGATCGAGTCGGGCGCCCAGCGCTTCTGGCATCGCGGCAGCGAGCACCTGGCGCCGGTCGGCAGCATGGTGCTGATCAACCCCGACGAACTGCACACCGGGGCCACCGCCCACGAAGCGGGCTGGCGCTACCGAGGGTTCTACCCGGAACATGAACGGGTAACCGGGGTGCTCGACGAACTGGAACTGGGCCGCCACGGCATGCCCAGCTTCAAGGACAGCGTGATACACGACCCGGCCCTGGCGCTTGCCTTCAGCCAGTTGCACCAGCTGTCCGAAGCCGGCGCCAGCGCCCTGCAGCAGCAGACCGCCTGGCGCCAGGCGGTGCTGGCCCTGGTGCAACGGCACGGGCAATGCGCCGAACCAGCCGCGCCTGGCCACGAACCGCTGGCAGTGGCCCGCGCCCGTGAGCTGCTGGAAAGCCAACTGGCCGACCCGCCCTCGCTCGAGGCCCTGGCGGCGGCGGTCAACTTGTCACCATTCCATTTCGCCCGGGTGTTCCGCCAGGCCACCGGCCTGCCGCCACATGCCTGGTTGAAGCAGCGGCGCCTGGCCCGTGCGCGGGAAATGCTCAAGCGTGGCTGGGCTGCCTCGGAGGTGGCGTTCGACCTGGGCTTTGCCGACCAGAGCCATTTGAGCCGGCAGTTCAAGCAGGCCTATGGGGTAACGCCAGGGGCTTATCGCAGCGCCTGCCTGCAAGGCTGAGCTGCGACAGCCGGCCTCAGGCAGGCCGGCCAGCCACTGCTACACTGACAAGGCTGAATGGAGGATCCTGCCATGTCCGAAAGAGAGCTCACCACCCTCCTGTCGCTGATGAACCAGCGCCAGGCCTGCCTGAGCAGTGCCTGCAAGGAGATAGCCGACTGGATCGACCGGCAGGGCGACGTGCCCGCCGCCGGCAAGATCCGCGCAAGTCTCAAGGCCCTGGAGGCCGATGAGGCCCAGGTCCGCAAGACCTTGACCTCGCTGACCCTCGACAGGCCGCTGCCCAAGTTTCGCAGCTGATTGAACCGGGGGCTGCCTGGCAGCCCATCGCGACACAAGGCCGCTCCCACAGGGGATACGCGTTCTCCTGTGGGAGCGGCCTTGTGTCGCGATGGGGCGCAAAGCGCCCCCAAAGGGTTCAGCCTGATCAGTGCTTCATGTGCATGTGATCATGCCCACCGCCCGCCTCGGCGTTGAGCGCACGCACTTCGGCCTGTACGTCCAGGGTTTCCTTGGCCCCCTTGGCATCTTCGATGGTCAGGGTCAGCGGCACTTTCTCGCCTTCCTTCACCTGATTGTTCAGGCCCATCAGCATCACATGCAGGCTGTTCGGGTCGAGGGTCACGGCCTTGCCGGCCGGCAACTCGACCGCCTTGACCTCACGCATGCCCATCACATCGCCGTTCATGGTCATCTCGTGCACCTGCACGGTCTTGGCCACAGGCGAAGCCACACCCACCAGCTTGCTGTCGCTGCTGGCGGTCAGGGTCATGAAGGCACCGGTGGACTGCTGGTGCGGCACGGTCGCCCGCACCCAGGCGTCGCTCACGGTGGTCTGGGCCAGGGCCGGCAGCGCCAGGCCCATCAGGACCAGGGCAGCCAGGCCGTGCTTGATCGGTTGCATCGACATTCAGCAGATCTCCATCAGGGTGACCAGGTCTTCGGCGCATTCCTGGGCGGTCAGGGAATGGCCCAGGCTCAGGCGCAGGGTGCCACGCGTATCGTAGACGTAGCTGGTGGACGAGTGAGAGACGGTATAGGTATCACCGGCCGGGACTTTCTCGTAGAACACCTTGAATTCCTTGGCCACCGCGGCGATTTCCTCAGGGGTGCCGGTCAGCGCGGTGAACGACGGGTCGAACGCCTTCACGTAGGCATCGAGCACTTCGGGGGTGTCGCGCTCCGGGTCCAGGGTAATCAACACCACCTGGAACAGGTCGCGATCGCGGCCGCGCAGCAGCTTGCGGATTTGCGCGGCGCGCGCCAGGGTGGTCGGGCACACGGCCGGGCACTGGGTGAAGCCGAAGAAGATCATCGGCATGCTGCCGTAGAAGCTCGACAGGGTGCGCACATTGCCTTGGGTGTCCTTGAGGCTGAACTTGCGCCCAAGGATTTCGTTGCTCATGTTCTTGCCGTACTTGAACTCGAGCCCCCGGGCCGGGCTGCAGCCTGCGAGCAGGCCAAGCCCGAGAACGCCCATCCCGGCGACAACTGCGCGCCGGGTATATAGATCATTCATGAAACCATCCTTTACAGGGAAGGTGCCGGCCCTCGGGACGGGCCGGTCGAAAAACCGGGGCATTCTGGCACGACACCCCGAGGGGTTCTACCCGACGAAGGCAAGGATCGGCTGCAGCCCTTTGAATACGGGCTGCGGCCTGTTGTCGCAGGGGTTGAAACAGTAACACTTTGTTGCTAAGGCCTGACCAGGTTGTGCGGTCGTTGTGGGAGCGGCCTTGCGTCGCGAAAGGGCTGCATAGCAGCCCCTGGGGTATTGGCGGCGAAGCTGATATTGCTGGGGCCGCTTCGCGGCCCTTTCGCGACGCAAGGCCGCTCCCACACAACAGACCGCGCCCGCCTCTACATCAGTAGTAGGCGTTCTCTTTCTGGCTGTGGTCAGTCACGTCACGCACGCCCTTCAGCTCGGGAATACGCTCGAGCAGGGTACGCTCGATGCCTTCCTTCAGGGTCACGTCGGCCTGGCCACAGCCTTGGCAACCACCACCGAACTGCAGCACGGCAATACCGTCGTCGACCACATCCACCAGGCTCACCTGGCCGCCGTGGCTGGCCAGGCCGGGGTTGATCTCGGTCTGCAGGTAATAGTTGATGCGCTCGTTGATCGGGCTGTCTTCGTTGACCATCGGCACCTTGGCATTCGGCGCCTTGATGGTCAGCTGGCCACCCATGCGGTCGGTGGCATAGTCGACCAGTGCGTCTTCCAGGAACGGCACGCTGACCGCGTCCAGGTAAGCGGTGAAGCTCTTCAGACCCACGGCGGTGTCGTCAGGCTTTTCTTCGCCCGGCTTGCAGTAGGCGATGCAGGTTTCGGCGTACTGGGTGCCCGGCTGGGTGATGAAAATGCGAATGCCGATGCCAGGCGTGTTCTGCTTGGAGAGCAGATCGGCCAGGTAGTCATGGGCGGCGTCGGTAATGGTTATAGCGCTCATGTAGGTTCCTCACAGACTTGCGGCCAAGTGTACGCCAACCCGGCCTTCGAACAAAGTCCTAGTATTTGACTCGGGAAAGCGCATATTCAGGGGCCTGCCCCCGTGGCGCCGCCAGCCAGGCCTGCATGCGCCGGTACAGGCCGCGCTCCAGCCACTGGTAGCTGAACCACGACATTAGTCCAATGGACGGCACGCACAGGGCGAACACCAGGTACGGGTTCAACTGCAGGCGCTGGCTGGCGAACCAGCCTGCGTACAGCACCAGCACATGGACCAGGTACACCGAATACGAACAGTCGCCCAGCGCCTTGAGTAGCCGGTTGCCGCGGAACACCGGCTCCAGGGCGACGAAGGCCAGCACGATCATTGCGCTCGGCACGCCCCAGTGCAGCAAGCGCCGGGAAGCGTCCAGGTGGTAGATGGCAAGGCCTGCCACCGCCAGCAACGCCAACGGCAGCCAGCGGCCCTGGTGGATCAGCCCGCGACGGTGCAGCACGCCCAGGCCGATACCGAGCAGGAATTCGTAGATGATGTCGTTGCTGTAGAAGCGGCTGAGCACGCCCAGCCGGCCCAGTATCTCGCTGGCCAGCAGCAGCGCGGCGGTGACCAGCAACTGGTGATGACGCTGGCGCACCAGGAAGGCCAGGCCGAACAGCAGGTAGAAGAACATCTCGAAGTTCAGCGTCCAGCCCACGTTCAGGGTCGGGTACAAGCCGTAGCCACCGGGGTTTTCCGCCGGGATGAACAGCAGCGACAGCAGCAGGTGGTGCCAGGTGAATGCCTGGTGCGGCATCCATTGACTGAAGGCCAGCAGCAGGGTTGCCATCAGCGCCGTGTAGAACCAATAGGCCGGGACGATACGCAGCGCCCGGTTGAGCAGGAACTGGCGAGGCTCGATGGCCTTGTCGCAAGTCGACAGGTAGATGACCAGCCCGCTGATGACGAAGAAGATGTCGACGCCTGCGGCGCCGCGGTCGGTGAGCAGTTGGCCGATGGGGCCGGAGGCTTGGAAGTCGAAGAAGATCTGCATGAAATGGTGGCAGACCACCACCCAGGCGGCGAACGCCCGCAGTGCCTGAAGCGAATACAGCATGGAGAACCCTGCAATTGCCGGTGCATTGAGGCCTTTGGGAGCGCGTTGCGCTCCATCGCCGGCAAGCCAGCTCCCACAAGTACTGCGCAGCCTTCAGGCATGTGCGGCCCCTGTGGGAGCTGGCTTGCCGGCGATTGGGCTGCAAAGCAGCCCCCGGACCACCCAGCAAGTCCGACCACAGGGTAATCGGAAAGGTCAGCCCAACCGATCAGAGGTTCTCGTAGCGGTTCATGTCCAGCACGCCCGCCTCGACCGGTTCGGTCTCCTTGATGAAGCTGTTCAGGTCATGGAAGTAGCGCCAGAACTCTGGGTGACTGCGACGCACACCCCAACGCATGACGATGCGCTCGAACCTGGCCGGGTCATCTTTCGCATACTCCATGTCCTCGACGAACTCCGGCACATCCTTGGTCGGGATGTTGAAGATGAAGTTGGGGTAGCTGCTGAGCACGCCCGGGTACAGCGTCAGGGTATCCAGCCCCGGCTGGTAGCGGTACGCCTCGCCCAGCAGGAACGCCACGTTGCTGTGCGCGCGGTTGCGCAGCAGGCTGTACACCTGGCGCTGGCCGCCCTGCCCTTCGATGCGCAGCATGGTCGCTTCGGGCAGCTGGTTGATCACCCTCAACCCGGCAGCCGGGCGCGACACCAGGCGGCTGAGCGACTGCTCGGCATTGCGGAACTCTTCGCTCACCTGCGGTCGCGAGCAGAATGCGCCCTGGCAGCGGTTGATCGGGTCAGGCGCGGCATTCAGGCTGCCGGTACGCTGCAACAGCTTCAGGCCGAAGTCGCGCTTGGGGTTGCGCGGGTCGAGCTGGATGCCGCTCGGGGTGTCGGTGTCGATGTCTTCATAATCCATCCACATCTTCACCTTGCCGCTGTTCTGGTACCAGTCGCCGAGGATCGCCTTGCGCTGGTCGGCCGGCATCAGGCGCAGGAAGTTGACCTCGGCGCCGTTGCGGATCAGGTCGAAGTACAGGCGCGTCTGCAACTGGTGCGAGACGTTGCCGAACACATCGAAGTTGACCGCCAGCTGGTAATAGGTGCGCTCGAACAACGGGTAGTCGAACAGCCACACGGTCAGTGGCACATCACCGATCAGGCCCTTGGTCACCGAGGCGCTGTCGAAGTGGCGGAAAATGCTCAGCAACGCGTTGTCGTTACCGGCCCACAGCGTCGCCCAGCCCGGAGCCGGCATGTCGGCATAGGCTTCGCGGCGCAGTTTCTCGTACTCGTTGCGCTTGTCACGGTAGGCGTGCCACAGGCTCAGCACGCTGCCCACGTCATCGATCTGCCCAGGCATGGCCAGCAGCGGCGTGGCCTCGCCACGGTACTTGGCATCGGTGATGTAGCGGTCGTGGGCCGGCTCCTGGAACAACGCCCAGAAGTTGTCGCGGATCACGTCGGTGGCAATCTGCCCACGGCATACCGGGCCACGGATGAAGGTGCGCACGAAGTACTCGGCGTTATCCAGCATGAACTGGTAGCGCGCCACTGCCGGGATCGCTTCGAAGGTTTCGAACGGGTTGGCCCTGTGGCGCGGGCCGTAGCCTGGCAGCGCGGTGGCATGCCAGTCGCCGGCGTAGAACAGTTGCTTGACCCGCTTGAGCTTCTGCGGCCCCATCGGGTAGGTGATGTGCGTCTTGTGCACGATCACGCCCTGCACCGGGATCAACCGGTAGTAGAAGTCGGTGCCCGGCGGGTCGTTGGGGCGGCGCGTGGCGATCAGGTCGACCGGCTGGCCGCTCGGTGTACGCGAACGTACCCACTGGAAGAAGTGGCCCTGCTCGCCACCAACGAAATAGATGTGCGCCAGGAACAGGTGCTCGTACAGCCAGCGGCCGACCAGCGCCTCGGTGGAACCCGGGCGGTTGAGCAGCTCTTCCCAGTCGGCAATCTGCTTGGCTTCGGCCGCACTTGGCTTGATCGGCTGGTACTCGACCGGCGCACCGGCGGCCAGCCAGCGGCGCATGGTGTCGTATTCCCTGTCGGTCAGGCCGGTCACCGCCAGCGGCATGCCTTCCTTGGGGTGGGCGCCGGCATAGGCATCGAACTCATGCGGCAACGGGCACATGTTGTTGCGGTTCAGGCCCAGGACGATTTCCTCGGGCAGCTTGGCGTTGGGCGTGAGCGGGGTCTTGTGCCCCAGCTCGAGCATGCGCGCCATCAGCGCTGCCTGGCTGCCCTGGTTGTCGAGCACCGAGTAGAAGCCCTTCTTGCGCCACTCGCCCTCGCTGTGGGCGTCGTAGAACAGCCGCGTGGTGGGCACTGGCTTGCTGCGCTCGCCCTGGTACACCGGAACCTTGGTGGCGCCGCGCACCGCACCTTCGGGGCTTTCCAGCTTCAGCTGGCAGGCGGCGTCGTTGCAGGCGTGGCAGGCCACGCATTTCTCGGTGAAGATCGGTTGAATGTCCCGGGTGTAGGAAATAGCCGGGCTCGACTGGGGGGCTTGCCCGAACGCCACACTGCTGATGAGCAGGGCGAAAACGCCGGCAAGAATACGATGCACCATGTGCGGAAAGTCCTGGGTATTGAAAGCCATCACGATTTGTTGCCTGGTCGTCCTTGGGTGCCCTGCTTCGCCGACGCCCGCCCAACATGAGCCATTTTCATGCAAATGGGCGATGCGCCTAAAAACCGCGCAGCTTTGTTATGATTCTGCACCTTCTGAAATTTGCCCGACCAGGTAGTTCCTATGTCCGACCGCAGCGCTCGTCTCCAAGCACTCCAGAACGCACTCAAAGAGCGCATCCTGATCCTCGACGGCGGCATGGGTACTATGATCCAAAGCTACCGGCTCGAGGAACACGACTATCGTGGCACGCGTTTCGCCGATTGGCCAAGCGATGTCAAGGGTAACAACGACCTGTTGCTGCTCAGCCGCCCGGATGTGATCGCCGCCATCGAAAAGGCCTACCTGGATGCCGGCGCCGATATCCTCGAAACCAACACCTTCAACGCCACGCAGATTTCCCAGGCCGACTACGGCATGGAGTCGCTGGTCTACGAGCTGAACGTCGAGGGCGCGCGCATCGCCCGCCAGGTGGCCGATGCCAAGACCCTGGAAACCCCGCACAAGCCGCGCTTCGTCGCCGGCGTGCTCGGCCCTACCAGCCGCACCTGCTCGATTTCCCCGGACGTCAACGACCCCGGCTACCGCAACGTCACTTTCGATGAGCTGGTAACGAACTACATCGAGGCCACCCGCGGCCTGATCGAGGGCGGCGCCGACCTGCTGCTGATCGAGACCATCTTCGACACCCTCAACGCCAAGGCGGCGATCTTCGCCGTGCAGCAGGTGTTCGAGGAAGACGGCATCGAACTGCCGATCATGATCTCCGGCACCATCACCGACGCCTCGGGCCGTACCTTGTCGGGCCAGACCACCGAAGCGTTCTGGAACTCGGTACGCCACGCCAAGCCGATTTCCGTGGGCCTGAACTGCGCCCTCGGCGCCAAGGACCTGCGCCCCTACCTGGAAGAGCTGGCGACCAAGGCCGACACCCATGTCTCGGCCCACCCCAACGCCGGCCTGCCGAACGCCTTTGGTGAATACGACGAAACCCCGGCGGAAATGGCCGTGGTGGTCGAGGAATTCGCCGCCAGCGGCTTCCTCAACATCATCGGCGGCTGCTGCGGCACCACCCCGGGCCACATCCAGGCCATCGCCGAGGCCGTGGCCAAGTACAAGCCGCGCGAGATTCCGGAAATCGCCAAGGCCTGCCGCCTTTCGGGCCTGGAGCCGTTCACCATCGACCGTCAGTCGCTGTTCGTCAACGTCGGCGAGCGCACCAACATCACCGGCTCCGCCAAGTTCGCCCGGCTGATCCGTGAAGAGAACTACACCGAAGCCCTGGAAGTCGCCCTGCAGCAGGTCGAGGCCGGCGCCCAGGTGATCGACATCAACATGGACGAAGGGATGCTCGACTCCCAGGCCGCCATGGTCCGCTTCCTCAACCTGATCGCCGGCGAGCCGGACATCTCGCGCGTGCCGATCATGATCGACTCGTCCAAGTGGGAAGTGATCGAAGCGGGCCTCAAGTGCATCCAGGGCAAGGGCATCGTCAACTCCATTTCCATGAAGGAAGGCGTCGAGCAGTTCAAGCACCACGCCCGCCTGTGCAAGCGCTATGGCGCTGCCGTGGTGGTGATGGCCTTCGACGAAGTCGGCCAGGCCGACACTGCCGCGCGCAAGAAGGAAATCTGCCAGCGCAGCTACGACATCCTGGTCAATGAAGTGGGCTTCCCGCCGGAAGACATCATCTTCGACCCGAACATCTTCGCCGTCGCCACCGGCATCGAAGAGCACAACAACTACGCCGTCGATTTCATCGAGGCCTGTGCCTACATCCGCGACCACCTGCCGCACGCCCTGAGTTCGGGCGGTGTGTCCAACGTGTCGTTCTCGTTCCGTGGCAACAACCCGGTGCGTGAAGCCATCCACTCGGTGTTCCTGTACCACGCGATCCAGAACGGCCTGACCATGGGTATCGTCAACGCCGGCCAGCTGGAGATCTATGACGAGATCCCGGCTGCCCTGCGTGAAAAGGTCGAGGACGTGGTGCTCAACCGTACCCCGCATGGCACCGACGCACTGCTGGCCATCGCCGACGACTACAAGGGCGGCGGCGCAACCAAGGAAGTGGAAAACGAAGAGTGGCGCTCGCTGCCGGTGGAAAAACGCCTGGAGCACGCGCTGGTCAAGGGCATCACCGCGTTCATCGTCGAAGACACCGAGGAATGCCGCCAGCAGTGCGCACGCCCGATCGAAGTGATCGAAGGCCCGCTGATGAATGGCATGAACGTGGTCGGCGACCTGTTCGGCGCGGGCAAGATGTTCCTGCCCCAAGTAGTCAAGTCGGCCCGCGTGATGAAACAGGCGGTAGCCCACCTGATCCCGTTCATCGAAGCCGAGAAAGGCGACAAGCCGGAAGCCAAGGGCAAGATCCTGATGGCCACGGTAAAAGGCGACGTGCACGACATCGGCAAGAACATCGTCGGCGTGGTGCTGGGCTGCAACGGCTATGACATCGTCGACCTCGGCGTGATGGTGCCGGCCGAGAAGATCCTGCAAACCGCCCGCGACGAGAAGTGCGACATCATCGGCCTGTCCGGCCTGATCACGCCGTCGCTGGACGAGATGGTCCACGTTGCCCGCGAAATGCAGCGCCAGGGCTTCCAGTTGCCGCTGATGATCGGCGGCGCCACCACCTCCAAGGCGCACACCGCGGTCAAGATCGAGCCCAAGTACAGCAACGACGCCGTGGTCTACGTCACCGACGCCTCGCGCGCGGTGGGCGTTGCCACCCAGTTGCTGTCCAAGGAGCTGAAAGCCGGCTTCGTCGAGAAGACCCGCCAGGAATACGAAGAAGTACGCGAGCGCACCGCCAACCGCAGTGCCCGCACCGAGCGCCTGAGCTATGCCCAGGCTATCGCCGCCAAGCCGCAGTACGACTGGGCTGGCTACCAGCCAGCGGTGCCCTCCTTCACCGGCGTCAAGGTGCTGGAAGACATCGACCTGCGCACCTTGGCCGAGTACATCGACTGGACCCCGTTCTTCATTTCCTGGGACCTGGCCGGCAAGTTCCCGCGCATCCTCACCGACGAAGTGGTCGGCGAGGCGGCCACGGCGCTGTACAAGGATGCCCGCGAGATGCTCGACAAGCTGATCGACGAAAAGCTCATCAGCGCCCGCGCGGTGTTCGGCTTCTGGCCGGCCAACCAGGTGGCCGATGACGATATCGAGGTGTACGGCGAGGACGGCCAGGCCCTGGCTACCCTGCACCACCTGCGCCAGCAGACCATCAAGCCGGACGGCAAGCCCAACTGGTCGCTGGCCGACTTCGTCGCGCCGAAGGCCAGTGGCGTTACCGACTACGTGGGCGGTTTCATCACCACCGCCGGCATCGGTGCCGAGGAAGTGGCCAAGGCCTACCAGGACAAGGGCGACGACTACAGCTCGATCATGGTCAAGGCCCTGGCCGACCGCCTGGCCGAGGCCTGTGCCGAATGGTTGCACGAGCAGGTGCGTAAAGAACACTGGGGTTATGCCCGCGACGAACACCTGGACAACGAGGCGCTGATCAAGGAGCAGTACCGCGGCATTCGCCCGGCCCCCGGCTACCCGGCCTGCCCGGACCACACCGAGAAGGAAACCCTGTTCCGCCTGCTTGACGGCACTGCCATCGGCGAGACCGGGCCGAGCGGCGTGTTCCTCACCGATCACTTCGCGATGTTCCCGGCGGCGGCGGTCAGCGGCTGGTACTTTGCCCACCCACAGGCGCAGTACTTTGCCGTGGGCAAGGTCGACAAGGACCAGATCGAGCGCTACAGCGCGCGCAAGGGCCAGGATGTGAGTGTCAGCGAGCGCTGGTTGGCGCCTAACCTGGGTTACGACAGCTAAATCGGCGTTGGCGTCTTCGCGGGCTCGCCCGCTCCCACAGGGACCGCACTGCTCTTCAGGGTTGCGCAGTATCTGTGGGAGCGGGCAAGCCCGCGAAGAGGCCGGCAAGGCCAACCTCAGCCTCATTGCCTACACTGTCCCTGATTGCCTCTGATTTCCTCAGGAGCCACCATGGACGATTCCAGCCAGGGCAAGCCCCCTACCTTCTGGCAGATGTTGCACAGCATCCTCGCTGCCGCCTTCGGCGTGCAAAGCGGCAAGAACCGCGCCCGCGACTTCACACACGGCAAGGCCAGCCATTTCATTGCGCTGGGGACGCTGTTCACCCTGGTGTTCATTGCCGTGCTGATCGGCCTGGTGCAGTTGGCCCTGCACCTTGCGCGCTAGCAAAAACGCCTGCGGGACTCCCTCCCGCAGGCGCTCTGGCTGCATCACGGTCTTGAATACAAGTCTACTGGTGGCTGACCCAATACACGGCAGTGACCACTACCAGAACGATCAGGCAGAGGATCGCCCAGGCATCGACGCTGCTGTCAGCTTTGCGGACCTTGGTTGAGTTTCCCATTGCATTGCCTCTTGTAGTGGTTATGGGAATGCACTTCACCACCAGCAGTTAAGACGAGCAATGCCCTTCCCTCAAGCAAGGTCTTTCAATAATTGATCGGTGATGTCAGAAACGGGTACTGGTAGTCGGGCGGCCGCCCTTCGGCACTGTAATGCTGGAAATCGATGCCGTAGTCCGGCCGTTCCAGCAGTTTCAGCCAACGGGCTGCCTTGGCCTGGTCGATCGGCTGCAACACCGGCACGCGATGCTCGCGCAGGCCGTCACGGTTCACCGCCAGCCCCTGGGCATCATCGTGCAGCATCACCATGGCCCAGCCGCCGAGGGTGAAATGCCCGCCCATCAGCACGCTCAGGCGCCCGTCGATACGTGCGTGCAGGGCCTCTGGCGAGCTGTTGATGGCGCTGAACAGCACATCGCGCCCCGGCTTGCGCCCCGCTTCCTCGAACGCCTGCATGGCACCAAAGGCCATTTCGTCGTTGGCCGACCACACCAGGCGGGTGGCCGG
Source organism: Pseudomonas sp. B8(2017) (assembly GCF_002113575.1). Classification (NCBI taxonomy): domain Bacteria; kingdom Pseudomonadati; phylum Pseudomonadota; class Gammaproteobacteria; order Pseudomonadales; family Pseudomonadaceae; genus Pseudomonas; species Pseudomonas sp. B8(2017). Next base: position 112,735 of record NZ_NEIO01000009.1, read on the forward strand.
GTAGCGCTCCAGCAGTTGCTGCGCCTGCTCGTAAGCGCGCTGGCGGCTCCAGCCGCCATATACCACCTGGCGCAGGCGCACCTGAGGGAAGTCGGCCAGGGCCCGGCGCATGCCTTCCTCGCGCAGTTGCGAGGCCGGGGTGGTCTTGACCCCGGCAAACGCCAGCAGGTCCACCGGCCCGCTGTCACGAGGCAATTGCGCAACCATCTGGTGCAACATCTGGAAGCCCGCCTGCTCGTCGTTGGCCGTCAAGGTGCCCAGCAGCTCGGCATACTTGTCGGGCTGGGCCTCGATGCTGCGGGCCTGGCTGGCAGTCAGGCCGTTGTTGACCAGGAACAGCTTGACCCCGCTGCCGCGCGACAGGCGGATGATCTCCGGCGCCACGTACTGCTCGTTGACCAGTACCAGGTAATCCGGGCGCTGCGCCCCGCCCAGGATCGCCCTGGCCTGGGTCAGCGCCAGGTCGGCGCGGCGTTCGCTGTACTCCACGCGCAGGGTCATGCCCAGCTCGTCCGCGGCGGCCTGCATGAAGCGCGTATAACTGGTCCAGAACGTCTCGGTGGACAGCCCCGGGTTGAGGAAAACCACCGAAGCCGGCTGCGCGCTTGCCGCCAGCGGCAAGGCAAGACACAAGCTTTGGCACAACGCCTTGAGCATGGGTGATATCCCTGCGATGCAAACATCGGATTATAAACGCCAGGCCACGCCCAACGCACAAATGGCAGTCAGTCTCACATAGTCCATTTGGTTCTTTTCATATGCAAAAACATCACTTTAGCGCATAAACGCAACCTGCTATCGTTCCCCGGCTCCGAAGCGGAGTGCGCGGCCGTGCGCGCGAATAGCTGCATGCCTGAGACAGGACTTTTATGTACGTATACGACGAGTACGATCAGCGGATCATCGAGGACCGCGTCAAGCAGTTCCGTGATCAGACCCGCCGCTATCTGGCCGGTGAGCTGAGCGAAGAAGAATTCCGCCCTCTGCGCCTGCAGAACGGCCTTTACATCCAACGTTTCGCACCGATGCTGCGCGTCGCCGTGCCGTACGGCCAGCTGAACGCCACCCAGGTCCGCACCCTGGCCAGGATCGCCCGCGACTACGACAAGGGCTACGCCCACATCTCCACCCGCCAGAACGTGCAGTACAACTGGCCGGCACTGGAAGACATCCCGGACATCCTCGCCGAACTGGCCACCGTGCAGATGCACGCGATCCAGACCAGCGGCAACTGCCTGCGCAACACCACCACCGACCAGTTCGCCGGTGTAGCCGCAGACGAAATCGTCGACCCGCGCCCGTGGTGCGAAATCGTCCGCCAGTGGACCACCTTCCACCCGGAATTCGCCTACCTGCCGCGCAAGTTCAAGATTGCCATCAACGGCTCGCAGGAAGACCGCGCCGCCATCGAAGTGCACGACATCGGCCTGGAGCCGGTGCGCAATGCCGCTGGCGAGCTGGGCTTCCGTGTGCTGGTCGGTGGCGGCCTGGGCCGTACCCCGGTGGTGGGCTCGTTCATCAACGAGTTCCTGCCGTGGCAGGACCTGATCAGCTACCTCGACGCCATCCTGCGCGTGTACAACCGTTACGGTCGCCGTGACAACAAGTACAAGGCGCGGATCAAGATCCTGGTCAAGGCCCTTACCCCGGAAGTGTTCGCCGAGAAGGTCGAGGCCGAAATGGTCCACCTGCGCGGCGGCAGCACCACGCTGACCGAAGCCGAAGTGCAGCGTGTATCGCGCCACTTCGTCGACCCGGCCTACCTGGCCCTGGACAACGTCGACTACGCCGCCCAGGACGCCGAGTACCCAGGCTTCGCCCGCTGGCGCTCGCGCAACACCCGCGCCCACAAGCGCCCTGGCTACGTGGCCGTGACCCTGTCGCTGAAGCCCACCGGCGTTGCCCCGGGCGACCTGACCGACAAGCAGCTGGACGCCGTGGCCGACCTGGCCGAGCGCTACAGCTTCGGCTTCCTGCGCACATCGCACGAGCAGAACATCATCCTCGCCGACGTCGAGCAGCGCCAGCTGCACGCCCTGTGGCTGGAACTGCGCGAAAGCGGCTTCGCCACCCCGAACATCGGCCTGCTGACCGACATCATCTGCTGCCCGGGTGGTGACTACTGCTCGCTGGCCAACGCCAAGTCGATCCCGATCGCCGAATCCATCCAGCGCCGCTTCGACGACCTGGACTACCTGTTCGACATCGGCGAGATCGACCTGAACATCTCCGGCTGCATGAACGCCTGCGGCCACCACCACGTGGGCCACATCGGCATCCTCGGCGTGGACAAGAAGGGCGAGGAGTTCTACCAGGTGTCGCTGGGCGGCAATGCCGCGCGTGGCGCGAGCCTGGGCAAGATCCTCGGCCCGTCCTTCGCACAGGATGACATGGCCGATGTGATCGAGAAGCTGATCGCCGTGTACGTCGAGCAACGTACCGAGGAAGAGCGTTTCATCGACACCTACCAGCGTATCGGCATCGACCCCTTCAAGGAACGCGTCTATGCAGCGAATCATTAAGAACAACCAGATCGTCGACGAAACCTGGCATCTGCTGCCCAAGGAAACGTCCTTTGACGAGCTGACCAACTGCGACGACTACATCGTCCCGCTGCAGATGTGGCGCGACCATGCCCACGTACTCAAGGCCCGCGACGGCGGCCTGGGCGTGTGGCTGGACAGCGACGAGCAAGCGGAAGAAATCGGCGAGGACGTGCAGCACTTCCAGGTCATCGCACTGAACTTCCCGGCGTTCACCGACGGGCGCAGCTACTCCAATGCGCGCCTGCTGCGTGACCGCTACAAGTTCAAGGGCGAGCTGCGCGCCATTGGCGACGTGCTGCGCGACCAGCTGTTCTTCATGGCCCGTTGCGGTTTTGACGCGTTCGCCATCCGTGCCGACAAGGACCCGGAAGACGCGCTGCAAAGCCTGAAGGACTTCTCGGTGACCTACCAGGCCGCCACCGACGAGCCGCTGCCGCTGTTCCGCCGCCGCTGATCGTCACCTTGCAATGCCAGACGGCCCGCCTATATGGCGGGCCGTTTCGTTTTCCTGTACCGGCCTCTTCGCGGGCTTGCCCGCTCCCACAGGTACACCACAGGCTTCAAGGACTGTGGCATTCCTGTGGGAGCGGGCAAGCCCGCGAAGAGGCCGGTACAGGAAGAATCTGCTATTCCAGCAACACAGTCACGACTTTGCCGCTGATTCTTGACTGTGAATCAAATGACCTTGGCCCCGCCCCACCTTAATCAATCCCCCTCAAAGCCGCACACTGCTCCCCACACGAAGAGCGATCGAACCCAAGCGACCAGGCTCGATTCGGCTCACCCCTCACTCACCAGGAGCAGATCCATGAGCATTCCATCCTTCGGCCTCGGCACCTTCCGCCTCACCGGCCAGGCCGTCATCGATTCGGTCAAGTCGGCCCTGGAACTGGGCTACCGGGTCATCGACACCGCGCAGATCTACCAGAACGAAGCCGACGTCGGCCAGGCCATCGCCGAAAGCGGCGTCAAGCGCGACGAGCTGTTCATCACCACCAAGATCTGGGTCGAAAACTACGCCGCCGACAAGCTGATCCCGAGCCTGCGCGACAGCCTGCAGAAACTGCGCACCGACTACGTCGACCTGCTGCTGATCCACTGGCCTGCCCCAGGCAACGGCGTTGAGCTGCGCGAGTACATGAGCGCCCTGGCCGAAGCCAAGAAGCTGGGCCTGACCCGCCAGATCGGTGTGTCCAACTTCAACATCGAACTGACCCGCCAGGCCATCGAAGTGGTCGGCAAAGGCGAAATCGCCACCAACCAGATCGAACTCAGCCCGTACCTGCAGAACAGCAAGCTGACTGCGTTCCTCAAGGAGCAAGGCATCACCGTCACTTCGTACATGACCCTGGCCTACGGCAAGGTGCTGAAGGACCCGGTTCTGGCCGACATCGCCGCCAAGCACAAGGCCACCGTCGCCCAGGTTGCCCTGGCCTGGGCCCTGCAGCTGGGCTACGCGGTGATCCCGTCGTCGACCAAGCGCGAAAACCTGGCCAGCAACCTGCTCGCCCGTGACCTGAAGCTGGACGCCGACGACATGGCACGCATCGCCAAGCTCGAGCGCAATGGCCGCGAAGTCAGCCCTGACGGCCTGGCGCCAATCTGGGATTGATACCATGACCACGCCCCTCGAACGCCTGACCGCTGGCGGCTTCAGCATCGGCCTGGAAGCACCGCTGGACCACGACTGGACGCCCGCCGGCGACCAGGCGCGGCGCCGCGATGGCCGCCAGTTCGGCGAGCCGGACCTGGCCCGCCACGCAGAACTGGCACAACTGGCCGACCGCCTGGGCTACCGCGCCCTGTGGGTCCGCGATGTGCCGCTGTACGACCCGTCGTTCGGCGACGCCGCCCAGGTGTTCGAGGTGTTTGCCTACCTCGGCTATCTGGCCGGGGTAACCCGCGACATCCTGCTTGGCACGGCTGCCGTGGTACTGCCGATTCGCGAACCGCTGCTGACCCTGAAATCGGCCAACAGCGTGCAGCGCCTCAGTGGCAACCGCCTGCTGCTGGGCGTGGCCAGTGGTGACCGGCCGGTGGAGTACCCACTGTTCGGTCGGGATTTCGAGGGGCGTGGCAACACCTTCCGCGAACAGGTCGCGCTGCTGCGTGATGGTGCCAACGGCCACCTGCCCGAAGGGATGGCCGTGCTACCCAGCACCGCTTCGCCGCTACCGTTGCTGGTAGCCGGCCTGGCCCAGCAGAGCCCGGCATGGATCGGCAGCAACCTGGACGGCTGCCTGGCCTACCCCGGCACAGCGGACGACCACCGGCAGCGGGTCGCCGCCTGGCGCGCGGTGGCGGGTAACAAGCCCTACAGCAGCTTCATCCACCTGGACCTGGCGGACAACCCCGACGAACCGCTGCAACGCTGGCGCTTCGGTTTCCGCGGCGGCCGCAAGGCGCTGGCGGCCGAGCTCGGCGCCCTGCGTGCGGCGGGCGTCGACCATATCGGCCTGCACCTGCGGCGTAACGTGCGGCCGCTGGACGAAACCCTGCGCGAAATCGCCGAATACGTATTGCCACAATTCCATGAGACAAAAGCCCAACTGACGGAGGCCACACCATGACAGGAACACGCGCAATGAAAGCCGGGCGCGTCCTGTTTGCCCTGGCCATCGGCGCCTTCGGCATCGGCACCACCGAGTTCACCCCGATGGGCCTGCTGCCGGTGATCGCCCAAGGTGTCGATGTCAGCATCCCCAGCGCTGGCATGTTGATTACCGCCTATGCCATCGGTGTGATGGTCGGTGCGCCGATCATGACCCTGCTGTTCAGCCGTTTCGGCAAGCGCGCCGCGCTGATGGCGCTGATGGCCATCTTCACCCTCGGCAACCTGCTGTCGTCGCTGTCACCGGACTACTACACCCTGCTCGCCTCGCGCCTGGTCACCAGCCTCAACCACGGCGCGTTCTTCGGCCTTGGCGCGGTAGTGGCTGCCAGCGTGGTGCCCAAGGAGAAACAGGCCAGTGCCGTGGCCACCATGTTCATGGGCCTGACCATCGCCAACATCGGCGGCGTGCCGGCCGCCACCTGGATCGGCCAGCAGGTTGGCTGGCGCATGGCCTTTGCCGGTACCGCCGTGCTGGGCCTGCTGGCCATGGCCGCGCTGTGGTATGCCCTGCCCAAGGGTGAACGCGGCAGCGTGCCGCACGTGCGCAAGGAGCTGGCGGTCATCGCCCGCCCCAGTGTGCTGCTGGCAATGGCCACCACCGTGCTCGGTGCCGGCGCCATGTTCACCTTGTACACCTACGTGGCACCGGTACTGGCCGAACTGACCGGCGCCTCGGACAGTTTCGTCACCCTCGGCCTGGTGCTGATCGGTGTGGGCTTCACCCTGGGCAACAGCCTGGGTGGCCGACTGGCCGACTGGTCGCTGGATGGGGCGGCGCGGATCTTCCTCGCGGCACTGGCGGTGATCATGCTACTGATGCCGCTGGTGCTGGGCAGCCACATCGGCGCCGCCATCGCCTTGCTGGTGTGGGGCATGTTCACCTTTGCCGTGGTACCGCCGCTGCAGATGCGGGTGATGATCGCCGCCATCGAAGCACCGGGGCTGGCCTCGTCGATCAACGTCGGCGCGTTCAACCTTGGCAATGCCGTGGGCGCGGCGCTGGGTGGTGCGGTGATCAGCCTGGACCTGGGCTATGCGGCAGTGCCGATGGCAGGTGGCGTGCTGGCGGCTGCCGGGCTGCTGTTGGTGTGGCTGGGCGGGCGTAGCAAGGCTGCCGGGAAAACCGCAGCCGACGCAGCCTGCTAGAGCCCCCCTCCTGTGGGAGCGGCCTTGTGTCGCGAAAGGGCTGCATCGCAGCCCCGGCAACCTATGCATCACAGCTGAAATCCCGGGGCCGCGTTGCGGCCCTTTCGCGACACAAGGCCGCTCCCACAGGGATTGCGCAAGCTTTCAGATTTGAGCAAGACAGTTGCCCCATCTCGACCGGTCTCAATTGTTCCACGCACTGCAATTTTGCCGAGGACGGGCTGATGCAGAACCGTCATTCGAGCATCAACGAGCACCCTATCAGCGAAGCCGAGCGCAAGTTCCGCTGGCCGTTGGGCCGGCGCCCGGATGATCACCCCGGGCTCAGCGAACTGGGGCTCTGATCAGCCCTGCGGCAGCATGACCCTGACTTCCAGCCCGCCACCCGGGCGGTTGCCCAGGGTCACGCTGCCCCCCTGCTCAAGCACGATGGCCCGTGCTGCGGGCAGGCCCAAGCCAACGCCACCGGTATTGCGGTTGCGTGAACCTTCGATACGGTAGAACGGCGCGAATACCTGCTCATGCAGCTCCGGCGCGATGCCCGGCCCGCGATCCAGCACGGTAATCTCGATCTGCCTGGCGCTTACCGCCAGCACCACCGTTGGCTCACAGCCGTATTTCGCTGCATTGTCGATCAAGTTGACCAGCACGCGCTTGATACCCACGGGCCGCCCCGTGTACACACAGCGGCGCGGCCCGCTGAGGCCGACCTCGACCCCCGCGTCCTTGAAGTCGTCCACCACGGTCAGCAGCAACTCGCCCAGGTCGAATACGGTCGTCTGTTCCAGCCGTGCGTCATCACGGAAGAACTCCAACGCCGCATCGACCATCGCCTGCATCTCGTCGACGTCCTTGAACAACTTGGCCTGTAGCTGGGCATCGTCGATGAACTCGGCGCGCAAGCGCATACGGGTCAGCGGTGCACGCAAGTCATGGGAAATGGCCGCAAGCATCTGGGTACGGTCGTTGAGAAAATGCTTGAGCTGCGCCTGGGTGGCATTGAACGCAAGAATGGCCTGGCGCAGGTCGTGCGGGCCGACCACCGGAATGGGCGGGGCGTTGAAGTCCTTGCCAAAACGCCGCGCACCTTCGGCAAAGCGTTCCAGCGGCTTGGCCAGGTAACGCGTGGCCAGCAGCGCGACGGCAAGGCTGGAAACCAGCATCAGGCCGAGGATGATCAGGTTGCGCGGCAGTTCATCCAGGCCCCAGCTACGGCTGGTGGCACGGAACAGCACCCAGGACTTGTCGCTCAGCTCGATCATCAGCGCATAGCCACGTTCAGGTGCGTACTCCGGCATGTCGGACGGTTCGAAAGCCTCCACCCTGGCATCCGGGCGCTTTAGCAGTGCGCGCAGGATAGGCGTGCCCTCGCTGAACTCGGCATCGACCAGCACCGGCACGCCCGCTTCGTCATGGCGGCGCAGCCAGCGCACGGAATATGAGCCGTCGCCCGCCGCACTGGCGATGTTGGCACGCTGCGCCATGGGCGCGGCATCGAGGATGCGGGTGACCGCTGCAACCTTCTCGATCACCCCGCTCTCCAGCAGCGGTGGCTGCGCCCAGACGCTCAGCAACAGGCTGAACAGCCCCTTGAGCAGCAGCAGGAACAGCATCGCCGTCAGGGTGGTCAGTGCGATCCAGCGGGCAATGGTGATCCTGGGCCGTGGCAGGGCCTGGCGAACCCTGGCCAGCAGCTTCATCGCTTCGCGACCGTGGGCGTGAACAGATAACCGGCGTTGCGCAGGGTACGGATCAAGGGCTCGTTGCCGTTGTCGGTTTCAAGCTTGCGGCGCAGCCGGCTCACCTGGACGTCGATGCTGCGGTCATAGGCGTCGTAGGCATCGCCACGAGCCATGTCCAGCAACTGCTGGCGGCTGAGCACCCGCCGCGGATGCTCGGCGAACACCAGCAGCAACTCGAACTCACCGTTGGACAAGGGGATCATGACGTTGTCCGGCGAACGCAGCTCGCGCCGCACCACATCCAGCCGCCAGCCGGCAAACTCCAAGGTCGCGCAGGCATGGCCCGCCGTGCCACCGGCCGTTTCACCGGCACGGCGCAGCACTGCCCTCACCCGGGCCAGCAGTTCACGGGCGGCGAACGGTTTGGTCAGGTAGTCGTCTGCCCCCAGCTCCAGGCCAACCACCCGGTCACTCAACTCGCCCATGGCGGTGAGCATGATCACTGCCACCTTGTGCTCGGCCAGCAGGCGCTGGCACAGCACCAGGCCACTGTCGCCAGGCAGCATCACATCCAGAATGACCAGGTCCGGCACCCGCCGCTCGACGGCCTGCCACAGCGCCTTGCCATCCTTGGCCACATCAACCTCGTAGCCATGCTGGCAGAGAAATTTCTGCAGCAGGTCGAGCACCTCGACATCATCGTCGACTATCAGCAAATGGCTCACAAAAAAGCACCGCAAAACAAGGTTACCAAGCCGTACTTTAAGGCCATCCCCACGCAGCCGTCATATATTTCAACCCGGAAACAAAGTGTCGACGCCGAGACAATCCGGACATTCCCAGGCAAAGAAAACTGCGCAGCATCGCCGCCAGTTCTTGCCAGGAATGTATCTATGTCCCGTTCATCATCCGCCTCCCGCTCAGCGCGCTCAGCCGCGCTGGCCTTGTCGCTGCTTGCGGCGGGAGGCTGCAGCCAACGTGCACCGGCCACGGCGGCCTGCGGCAATGTCGCCTATCAGGTCAGTGACCCGGCCGAGCCCGCCAACCGCGCCGTTTTCGCCTTCAACCGCACGGTCGATGACTATCTGCTGGCCCCCGTCGCCCGGGGCTACACCGCGCTGCCCGGTTTTGCCCAACAGGGCATGCACAACTTTGCCAGCAACTTCGGTGAGCCCAAGGTGTTCGTCAACGACCTGCTGCAGGGCAATGGCGAACGGGCGATGACCAGCCTCAGCCGCTTCATCTTCAACACCACCCTGGGTGTGGCGGGGCTGGTCGACGTGTCTGGCAAGATGGGGCTAAGCCAGCATCGCTCGGACTTTGGCCAGACCTTCGGGGTGTGGAACATCGCCGCAGGCCCCATCGTCGAGCTGCCGCTGCTGGGCACCCACAACCTGCGCGATGCCAGCGGCACGCTGCTGGGCCTGGCACTGGACCCGTTTGGCGGCAACAGCGATACCGTCGAAACCATGGGCAACGTAGCCACGGCCGGCGGCATCGTCGATGCACGGGCCGAAGCACTGCCATTGACCGACCTGCTGCGCACCTGGCCTGACTACTACCTTGCGCTGCGTGACTATACCGCGCAGCGGCGCAGCAACCGGGTGGCAGAAGGCAAGGCCGGCGAGCCGGGGGAGTGGCCAGTGGATTGTGCAGGGGGTGCCCGTGAAGAATGATGCCCAAGCCGCCATGCTGCTGTTCAGGCGCCTGGAAGGCGCTGCCCGGCAACCGCTTTTGCTGCATGAACTGGAGGCCCGGGTTTCGGCCGATGGCCGGAGCCTGGTGCTGAGCCGCTATCGCGAACGCTTTACCGCCGAAGGCAAGCCCTACCGGCACGAGGCTCACCGCAGCGTACCGATTGCAGCATTGCTGCGCTGGGTGGCGCGGCAGGGTCAGTGAAATTGGGGCCGCTTTGCGGCCCTTCGCGGGCACGCCCGCTCCCACAGGTGTCGCGCTGAGCTCAGGAAGTACGCGGTTCCGGTGGGAGCGGGCGTGCCCGCGAAGGGCTGCAAAGCAGCCCCAATAAAGCCGCAGCCTCGATGGATATGTCCGAAACGCGACAGTGGCTGCCTGTTCGGCGTGAGACAGGCAAACCGGGCACTGGCTACCCTTCTTCGGCAAATGCCTTGTTCCCTTTCGCCAGAAGAAGATCGCCCATGACGACCTCCACCGCCTCCATGGCCGCCACCACACCTGCCGACCAACCCCAGGGCTTTCTGGTCCGCATCGTCGGCGCTGCCGCATTCGCCCATCTGCTCAACGACCTGATCCAGGCCGTGCTGCCATCCATCTACCCGATGCTCAAGAGCGATTTCGCGCTGAGCTTTGCCCAGATCGGCTGGATCGCCCTGATCTACCAGGTGACCGCGTCCCTGCTGCAACCCTGGGTCGGCCTGTACACCGACAAGCACCCGCAACCCTACCTGCTGCCGGCCGGCATGCTGGTGACGCTGGTGGGCATCGCCCTGCTCGCCTTCGCCAGCAGCTATGAAATGCTGCTGGTGGCCGCCGCGGTGGTCGGCGTGGGCTCGGCGACCTTCCACCCCGAAGCCTCGCGAGTGGCCAGGATGGCCTCCGGTGGGCGCTTCGGCACCGCGCAGTCGACCTTCCAGGTCGGAGGCAACACCGGCTCGGCCCTCGGCCCGCTGCTGACCGCTGCCATCGTCATTCCGCACGGCCAACCGGCCATTGCCTGGTTCATGCTGGCGGCCGCGCTGGCGGTATTCGTGCTGCTGCGGGTGTCCGGCTGGACCGTACGCCACGGCCAGACCCGGCTCAAGTCCTTCGCCGGCCAGCAGGCCCCCGGCCTGTCGCGTGGCGCCATGTGGCGCGCCGTGGCGGTTATCGCCGTGCTGATGTTCGCCAAGTTCGTCTACATCGCCTCGTTCACCAACTACTTCACCTTCTACCTGATCGAGCATTTCGGCCTGAGCGTGCAGCACAGCCAGCTGTACCTGTTCGTGTTCCTCGCGGCCGTGGCCCTGGGCACCTTCGCCGGTGGCCCGGTGGGTGATCGTATCGGGCGCAAGGCGGTGATCTGGGTCTCGTTCCTCGGCGTGGCGCCCTTCGCCCTCGCCCTGCCCTACGCCAACCTGGCCTGGACGGCGGTACTGGCGGTGGCCATCGGCCTGGTGATGTCCTCGGCCTTCGCCGCCCTGGTGGTGTATGCCCAGGAGGCCGTGCCGGGCCGGGTCGGCATGGTGTCGGGGGTGATGTTCGGGTTGATGTTCGGTATCAGCGGCATCGGCGCCGCCGGGCTTGGCGAACTGGCCGACCGGCATGGCATCGAGTGGGTGTACCAGGTCATCTCGCTCCTGCCGCTGCTGGGGTTGGCCACCGCGCTGCTGCCGGCAACCCGCTCGCAAGCCCGCCCCAGCCGCTGCTGTTAAAGTGGGCGTGCCAGGCTGCCCGTACAAGAGGTCGAAATGCTGAAGCCGCAGCACGAATTGCTGGTGGAGGTGGATGAGTGGAGCTGGGAGGTGGGCAGCCGTGCGACGGACTACCCGACCGACTGGTTCATCGAGCCCCACAGCCATGCCAAGCACCAACTGATCTATGCCATCAAAGGCCTGATGATCGTCGAGTCCGGTAACGAACGCTGGACCGTGCCACCCAGCCGCGGCGTATGGATGCCCTGCGGCCAGGTGCACGCGATCCGCTGCGTGGGCGATGTGAAGATGCGCAGTGTGTTCGTGCGCACCGACGCGGCGGTGCAGTTGCCCGTGCAGAGCAAGGCTATCAGCATCTCGCCGTTGCTCAGCGAACTGATCAAGGCCTCCGTAGGTTTTACCGCGCCGTTTGCCGAGGACTCGCGTGAAGCCCGGGTGATGCGCCTGATCCTCGACGAGATCTGCGTGCTGCCGACCTTGCCGCTGAAGCTGTCGCAGCCCGGCGACAAGCGCCTGCAGGCAATCTGCGCCGCGCTGCACGAGCGGCCTGACGATAACGCCACCGTGGCCGACTGGGGCCAGCAGCTGGGGGTGGACGAAAAGACCATCCAGCGCCTGTTCCGCAAGGAAACCGGCATGACCTTCGGCCAGTGGCGCCAGCAGGCGCGGCTGATGCAGGCACTGGAGCGGATTGCCCTGGGCGAGCGGATCATCGATGTGGCGGGGACGCTGGGGTATGACAGCCCAAGTGCCTTCGCCAGCATGTTCAAGCGCCAGTTCGGTATCACGCCGAGTCAGTTCTTCAAATAGCCTGTAGGAAACGTATGATATCGCCCACGCGTTGCTGATCTCGCACAGCAACCCTGTCAAGCCGTGTACAGTACCCTCACAACAAAGCCCCAGAAGGAGCCCGGTACATGACCGTGACGCTGTCCCCCCTGCAGATCGACTGCGATTTCGACTCCGGCAACATCCAGGTGCTGGATGCCAGTAACCCGGCCCGGGTGCACCTGGCCATCCGCCCGGACACCCACAGCGGCCACTACCAGTGGTTCCACTTCAAGGTCAGCGGGCTGACGCCGGGCCAGGTCCATCGCTTCAGCCTCGACAACGCCTCCGGTTCCTCCTACAAGAACGCCTGGAGCGGCTACAACGCCGTGGCCTCCTACGACCAGCAAACCTGGTTTCGCGTCCCCAGCCAGTTCGACGGCACGGCGCTGTCGTTCGAGGTAAAGGCCGAACAGCCGCACATCTGGTTCGCCTACTTCGAGCCCTACCCGCGCGCGCGCCACAACCAGCTGATCGAGCGTGCACGGCAACTGCCGGGGGTCGAATTGCTCGCCAGTGGCCGCAGCGTACAGGGCCGCGACATTCCCCTGCTGCGTGCCGGCGATGGCGCCGCAGGCAAGCGCAAGCTGTGGCTGATTGCCCAGCAACACCCGGGCGAACACATGGCCGAATGGTTCATGGAAGGCGTGATCGACCGCCTGCAGGCCAACGACGCGGTGATCCGGCAGTTGCTGGCCAAGGCCGACCTGTACCTGATCCCCAACATGAACCCCGACGGCGCCTTCCTCGGCCACCTGCGCACCAACTTCAAGGGCAAGGACCTCAACCGTGCCTGGCAGGACGCCAGCGTCGAGCTCAGCCCCGAGGTGTTCTTCGCCCAGGCGCAGATGAAGCAATACGGCGTGGATGCGTTCATCGACGTACATGGCGACGAGGAGATTCCCCATGTGTTCACCGCGGCCTGCGAGGGCAACCCCGGCTACACGCCGCGTCTGGCCAAGCTGGAAGAGCAGTTCCGCAGCACCCTGTGCAGCCTGACCCGCGACTTCCAGACCGTGCATGGCTACACCCGCGACGAACCGGGGCAAGCCAACACGACGCTGGCCTGCAATGCGGTGGGGATGGCGCATGACTGCCTGTCACTGACCCTGGAAATGCCCTTCAAGGACCATGACGACGCTCCGAATGCCGTCACCGGGTGGTCGGGGGCGCGCTCGAAGGCGTTGGCCGGGGCGGTGCTGGAGACATTGGCGAAGATGGTTGGCGATTTGCGCTGACTGAAACGGCCCATCGCCGACAAGCCGGCTCTCACAGGACTGCACATGACTCATGGAATTAGCAGGGGCCCTGTGGGAGCAACTGTCTTGTGCTGCCTGTACTGGCCTCATCGCCGGCAAGCCAGCTCCCACAGGGATAGCGCCTGGCTCGAGGCCGATGCGGTCGAGGTGGGAGCGGCTTTAGCCGCGAACACCGGCGTAGCCGGTGCCATGCACCGCGTTGGATTCTTCGCGGCTAAAGCCGCTCCCACAGGTTACGCGGACCGCCGCTGCCACAAGGTCCCTGCGCTCAGAACTGCACATCCAGAAGCACGCTGTCGGTATAGGTCGCAGCCGGGGGTGTAGCCTGGTCGGTGTAGACCTTGGCGTTGTAGTTGAACACCTGGCTACCGGTGCCGGTACCCGTGCCGGGGTTCACATCGGCATCGGTACTGGCCCGTCGCGCAGCCCCTGTCGAACCCCAGCGCACCGCACCGGCGCCCTTGAAAATGTCATAGGCCAGGTAGTTGTTGGCCGCCGACTTCATCCGCCGCCGCCCATTGGCCACGTTCTGCCCGTCATCCAGGCCCACGGTGTAGTTGCTGCCCTTGGTGCACGACACGCTCAGGCTCTGGCTCACCGTGCCGAACCCCGCCACCACCGGCGCGCTGGCGAAATTGATGCTGGGTGTGGTGATCTGGCAGTCGTTGGTCACCGTCATGCTCACCAGCAGGGTCTTGGTACCAGTGCCCTGGTCTCGCCCTATGCAAAGCCCGCCAACACCAATCCCGTCGCAATAGTCCCAGGTCCATTCGACAGTGAGGGTTTCCTGATACAACCCGGCCGATACGTTGCTGCCTACCTGCGTGCGCATGTAGATGGGCACGTTCTTCGGTGTACCGTTGAGCAACCCGAGCAAGTCGAGGATGCCGGTGGTCCTGAATTCGAAGGCGGTGCCACGGGTAATCGGATATGTGGTCGTGGCGTCGGCATACAGCGTGTAGGGGATCACATCCCCGGTAGGGCCTACCAGCCCGCTGGTGGTAGAGGTGACCTTGATCTTGAAGGAGTCGGTGCTGCTGAGCACGCTGATCACCGAACCGTTGCATTGCAGGCCCGAGTTGGTACTGGAAGCTGTCTGTACCGCGCCACGTACCTGGGTCGAGTTGAGCGAGCCAAACGCCGCCGGCGTAGTCAGCACTGACGTGCACTTGGCCCAGGCCGAGCCCGCCCACAACAACAAGGCGCATGCCCACAAACCACGCCAGCAGGCCTTCACTTGCACACCAACGGGCCGATCAAAGGGATCGAACCTTGTGCTTCAGGCAGGTCGAACGCCACCTGGCACTGCCCGCCCCCTTCCAGCTCCACCTGCAGGCGGTTATGCGGCGCCAGGTTCTCCAGATACACCAGGCCATCCCAACCGACCACCGCCTGGCTGCCGCTTTCTGCATGGGTGACACGGCTGCCCAGCTTGAGCACCTGCCGGTCGGCGTCCACCAGTTCGACACTGGCCGCCAGCACGCGCCTGAGCGGGAACTCCAGCAGGTAGCCGCTGCCCCGGCGCACCGCCACCCGCTGCTCCACTTCCGGCGCGAGGATGTCCGGCGGCAAGTCCATGGGGTCGATCTCGTACTTGCCGCGGTAGTAACCGCTGCTGTACGGCACCAGCAGGTGGCCACCGGCATCGGTGCGGCCGACCTCCTGGTTTTCATAGCGCACAGGCACATCGGCGTAACCACCGGTGCTGACCACCACGAAGGCATCGTCGATGCGGTTGGCAGCGAACAGCCCGGCATCCATCCACACCAGCGAACCACTGGCGTCGGCCCAGCGGGTCATCTCGCCACTGCTGCCATACACACCGGCCTGCAACTGCACCGACTGCAGGCGCCAGGTGACATCGGCCTGGCGGTAGGCATCGCGCTCGCTACCGGCGGCGTAGCCCAGGTTGTAACCGACACCACCACCCACCGGCGTCGCGCGGCTGTAGTTGACCCGCTGCAGGCTTTCGCCTTGCTGGCTGCGCTCCATGCCCAGGGCCAGGGTGCCGTGCAGGTCGAACGGGATCACCAGTTGCGCCTGCACCGCCCACTGGCTGTCCCCTACTTCACGGTTGGCCGACAGATACACGCTGCTGTTGCCCCACAGCGGCCTGCTGTAGCTCAGGTTGATCAACCGGGTTCGTGTGCCGTCACCGGCGCGCACATCGAAATAGCCGGCGCCGATGTTGCCGTATTCGTTCAGGTTCAGGCTCAAGGTGACCTGTTCGCTGCGCTGGCTCAGCTGTATGTCCCGGCTGTCGACCCGGGTCAGGTCGGCATAGTCGCCATGGCGTTGCAGGCGCTGGTAGCTGAAGCCGATTCGCTGGCTGTTGTACTGGTAACCGAGGGCGACCTGGTGGCCCTTGTCGCCGTCGAACCGGCTCTGCGCCAGGGCCGCGTTGAGCACGCCGAAGTTGCCCAGCCGCATGTTGCCGCCCAGGCCGCCCAGCATCAGCGATTCGGCGCTTTCGGCATGGGTCTCCAGGGTGAAGATGTCGCTGACCCCGTAGCGCAGGCTGGCCGAAGCAACCCCTGGGCCGTAGGCAAAATCGCGCACCCCGTAGTCACGGCGCAGGCTGCCGGCTGCCACCGAATAGTCGCTCAGGCCCTGCTGCAGCAGGCTGCTGGTGACGTAGAACGGCAAGGTGGTCGACACCTGCCGGCCAAGGGCATCGGTGGTAACCACCACCGCCTCCCCGGCGCCGTTGATGAACGGCACGTTGGTCAACGTGTAGGGGCCCGGCTGCAATTCGCTGGTGCTGGACTTGTAGCCATTGATGAACAGGTCCAGCGAGGTCGGTACCGCCGCTTCACCGGAGAACGCCGGCAGCGGATAGGTGACCAGGTCGGGGCGCGCAGCGAAATCGCGCGACAACTGCAGGCCACCGACCCGCACCGAGCTGGTCCAGGGCAAGGCCCCGGTTATCAGGTCACCGGCTTCGTAGGTCAGCAGGCGCTGCTCGTCGGTAAAGCGCCAGGTGGCGTCGTAACGCAAGAAGCCCTGGCGCGTGTCGTCGGTCGGCGCACCATTGAACGACTGGCGCCATTGCCCGGTGCTGGAGAACGTACCCCAGCTGTCGAACAGACGCAGTTCGTTCCAGGCCGCCAGGTAGCTGCCGCCGTCATCGGTGTCGTTCAGGTACAGGTCGTAGTTGAACAAGGCGCCGAAACTGCTGCGCGCATCGCTGGCCGGGTACAGGTTGCGGTCGCCCAGCTGCTGGTCGGGCAGCCAGGCCGGCGGCACTTGCAGCAGCAGGCGCTGGTTCTGGCTGTCGTAGTCGGCGTGCAGCCCGGCGATGGCCTCCAGGGCCACCTCGCCCTGCGGGTTGCCTGGCAGCGAGACGCCGGCCGCCCGCAACACCTCGCTGTCCAGGTACAACTGCCCGGCGCGCTGCTGCACCGGCACCAGTTCAGCCCTGGGCATCTGGTTCACCAGCAGCTCGAGGTACAACGTGGCATCGGCGATCGCGGACAGTTCCGTGGGTGGTGGCGGCAGGTCGTCGGCCAGCACCAGGCCAGGGCCGACCAGGGCCAGCCCCAGGCACCAGCGGTGCGTCCTCGCTGTCAGCCCCCTCACACACGGTTTCCAACCATTGCCGGGTCCTCCCTGGCCCCTGCGCGGCATTCAGGCGCAGGCTCATTGGCTTTGGCGGATGGCGTCCGCGCTGCTCTGGCCGTTTACCCTCCCCTTCAGCACACTGCCGGTACTCGGTGCCAGCGGTGCCGGCCAGCGCATGCTGGCCCCCGGCAGCACATAACCCAGCAGGCCATCGGCCAGTGGCTTGCTCTGGCTGCCCTGCTGCACCACCACATCGGTCAGCCGCGCATGCACCGCGCCGGTGTTGCGCAGCTCCACGTACGGCTTGCCCTGCACGGTCACCGCACGCCAGCTGAGTTGCGGCTTGCCGACGCCCTCGGCATTGCGCTTGCCAGCGGGATCGGCCTTGCCCCACAGGCCTTCGCCGTAGACGAACAGGGGTACCGAATAGCGCATCTGCAGGCGGATCGCCGCGGTGGTGCCGGGCTCGGCCTTGTCGACGGGGATGGCGGGCGGAATTTCGTCGATGATGATGCGGTAGGCCTGTTCCTGGCCGACTGGCGAGGGGCCGGTGCGGGTCAGGCGGATCAGTTGCTTCTGCCCGGGGGCGATGTTGGCCACCGGCGGGCTGCCAATGATCTCGCGCTGCGCCTGGTACTGTTCCTGGTAGTCACCCTGGCGCCAGGCGAACACCCGCACCTGCAGGTTGGCCGGTGCCGTGCCGCGGTTTTCCAGCCACAATGCGCCGGCCTTCTGGTCAGCCTCCAGCACCGGGTCGATCGGCCAGATCAGCACCGAGGTGGCCGCCCCGGCCGGCAGGCTCGCCAGCCACAATGCTCCGATCAATCCACGCGCCCACTTCGCGCCTGCCCCCATGAAGCTCTCCTTGAATACCGGTCGTTGGTGCCG
Source organism: Pseudomonas sp. B8(2017) (assembly GCF_002113575.1). Lineage (NCBI taxonomy): Bacteria > Pseudomonadati > Pseudomonadota > Gammaproteobacteria > Pseudomonadales > Pseudomonadaceae > Pseudomonas > Pseudomonas sp. B8(2017). The sequence goes on from NZ_NEIO01000009.1 coordinate 130,648, forward strand.
GTGCATTCACCAGGTCACCGTCACTTGCACCACATCGGTGTAGGTCCCCGCCGGCTGCGTGCCGGTCAGCTGGACCCGCCCGTACACCGGCAGCTTGATCGCCGTCGGGTCGGTGTAGCTCACGGCCACGCTCTGGCCGATCCCCAGGCTCTGGCTGTAGGCCGCGTCCCGGTACAACTGGTAGGCCAGCACCTGCGTGCCGCCCGTACGCTTGAGGTTGCGTGTGCCACTGGCACTGTTCTGCCCGCCATTCACGCTCATGCTCAAGGCCACCCCCGGGGTGCACTGGAAGGTCACCGTGCTGCCGCCCAACGAGGTGCCGATGACTCCGCTGGCCAGCGCCGATTGCGAACCGTAGTCGAGCGTCCCGAAGCTGCTCACACCGCCCACCACCAGGCACCCGGCAACGATCTGCGCCGTCACCTGGAAGCTGCTGGTGGTCGCCGCATCCAGAGGCGCGGCCAGCAGCACGCCGAGGCCGCTCAGGCTGCCCGCCAGCCAGCTGCGCATGGTTCAGAACGACAGCTCGACGGACACTGTGTCGGTGTACACCCCCGCCGGCAGGCCGGCCTTGCCGCGTGCCTGGCCATACAGGTTGACGGTCTGGGCCGTACCGCTGCTGATCGGCAAGGTGATGGTGCCGTTGATGGCCAACACCTGCGTGCGGCCGGAATCGGTGTAGAAGTCGTACGGCACGAAGTTGCCGGCGCCATCCGCCAGCGCACGGCTGCCCCCGGTCGACTGGCCATCGTGGACGCCTGCCCCCACGCGGATCACCGGTACCGTGCCAGCCGAGCAGAGAATGCTGATCGCCCCTCCTCCGCCGCCGATCACCTGGGCGTCTGCGCTGGTGAACAGGGCATCGCGAGTACCGAAGTCCAGGGCGCCGAAGTTCACCCCCGAAGTACCCGAGCTGCCATTGACCTGGCACGCCGCGGTCAAGGTCAGCGTCGAGTCGATGGTTCCGGTCGTGGCGGCCTGCGCCTGGGAAGCCAGCATCAGCCCCAGGCCGGCAAGGATGCAGCGTGGAAGGTTCGTTCGCATCGAAGTCTCCTTGTGTCGTTACCAGTCCAGGGTCACCCTCAGGGTGTCACGGTACAGCCCGGCCGGCAGCGCGCGCGGTTGCGCCACTACCACACCGTAGATGGGGATCGGTATCTGCCGGGTACTGCTGATGGTGAAGGCACGCGCCTGGCCGATGCCGTAGCGGCTGTTACCGCCTGGGTCGATCGCCAGTTGATAGGGGATCAGCTCGCGGCCGTTGCTCAGGCGCCGTATGCCGTCGCTGCCATTCAGGCCGCCGTTGATGCGCACGTTGAACGCCCGCACCTCGGGCGTGCAGCTGATCTGCAGGCTGCCCTCGCCGCTCACATCATCAACCCGGCTGCGCAGCGGCTGGTCCCAGTTCGGTCCGCGCTCGCCGAAGTCCATCAGGCCGGGGTTACCCACCGTTGCCGGCTGCGTCTCGTTGCTGCTGATCTGGCAAGCGGTGTTGATCACCAGCCGCGCCTGGATGAAACCGGTGCTGGTGCCATGCGCGGCACCACCGGGCACCAGCAGCGGGCCCAGGGAAAGCAGCAGGATCGAGGTACGGTTCATGGCGTCGCGTCCTTGTGCATGGCGGCATCCCTACCAGCTGACGGTGACTTTGAGCAGGTCGGCGTACAAGCCTGCAGGCGGTACCCAGGCCAGCTTGTCGATCCGAGCAAACAACGGCAGCTCGACCGAACCGCTGTCCGGCACCCGCGCCGAATGCGCCACGTTCACCGCCAGCGGTTCGCGCCAGGCAGCGTCGCGGTAAAGGCGATACGGGATGGGCCGGGCCGTGGCATCGTCACTGGCCAGGAAGCGCAAATCGCCGACGCCGCCATGCTGACCACCGTCGACGCGGACCTGATAGGGGGTGTGGGGATTGCATTCCAGGCGTGGCGGGCGCTGGCTCAACAGCGCGCCGGTGAGCGGCGCCCCAGGGCCATCCAGCCGTGCAGCAGCGCCCAGGTCGATGCGCCCAAGCGCCTGTGCCCCGGCATCGCGGGGCTGGTTGACCAGCATGCAGCCGCGCTGCACCAGCACCCGCACCTCCACCAGGAAGTCCGCCGCCATGGCGCTGCTGCTCAACATAAGGCCCAACAGGGCGGCCAGGTAGCGCTCCGTCACCTAATTATCCTTGTCGATGTCTGCTGACCTGAGCGTAGCAGCGGAGTGGCATCACGCTGCTGGCATCGAGCCATTTTTTTGTATTAGCCAAAAAGCGCTACCACCTGAAAAAAAAGCCGCACGACACAGAACGCATCGCCGACATTCTCCTCAAATGGCCAAAGGCCGTTATCTGGGCCGATATTCTGTTAGGGTGTATCCCCTTCATCCTGCCTAGACTCATGCGGCATGCATGGAAGGACACGACAGGAGCGTTTTCATAGATGATTGCAGACAGCACGCTCACCCAAGCCCTCGAGCGCTGCGCCCAGGAGCCGATCCAGCTGCCTGGCAGCATCCAGCCCCACGGTTTCCTGCTGGTGCTGGACGAAACCGACATGCGGGTACTCCAGGCCAGTGAGAATGTCGAACACTGGCTGGGCATACCGGCCAGTGAACTGATAGGTCGCGACTTCTCCGAACTGGTCAGCGGTGCCTTCGACCTGCGCCTGCACCTGGCCCGCCTGCCACAGGACGAGGTCTTTCCGTTCCACATCAGCGATGTGTACCTGCGCCAGGACGCGCCTTGCCGCGGCAACCTGCACCTGCTGGTGCATCGTCACGACCAGGTGCTGATCGCCGAATTCGAACCCCCTCGCCTGCCGGCGGACCTTGCCGGGCAAGGCGACTACTACCCGCTGGTGCGCAGCTTCGTAGGCCGCCTGCACCAGGCCGGCAGCCTCGAGGAACTGCTGCAGCAAACCGTGCTGCAGCTCAAGCGCATCACCGGCTTCGGCCGGGTCAAGGCCTATCGCTTCGATGCCGAAGGCAACGGCCAGGTGCTGGCCGAGGTGGCCGACCCGGGGTACCCGAGCTACCTGGGCCTGTGTTTCCCCGCTTCGGACATACCGCGCCAGGCGCGCGAGCTGTACCGAATCAACCGCATCCGCGTGATCGAGGACGCCAACTACCAGGCCTCGCCGTTGCTGCCAGCTGCCAACCCGCGCACCGGCAAGCCGCTGGACCTGAGCTTTGCCGCGCTGCGCAGCGTGTCGCCAGTGCACCTGCAGTACATGCGCAACATGGGTACCCTGGCATCGATGTCGCTGTCGATCGTGGTCGACGGGCAACTCTGGGGGCTGGTGTCCTGTCATCACGAACAGCCGCGCCCGGTGGACCTGCGCACCCGTACCGCCTGCGAGCTGCTGGCCAGTGTGCTGTCGCTGCAGATCGAGTCGCGCGAGTCCCACGCCAACACTCGCCGGTTGCTGGAGCTGCGCCAACACATCGTGCGCATGATCTCGTCCATGGCCGACCATGACAGTGTCGGCGACGGCCTGCGCGACTTGCCGGAAGTACTGCTGGCCTTCGCCGGCGCCCAAGGTGCCGCGGTCATATCCGCCGAACGTTGCGACCTGATCGGCAAGACCCCTCCGGCCGCGCAGGTAAACGCCCTGGTGCACTGGCTCTCCCAGCGTGGCGAAGAGAGCGTGTTCCACAGCGACAACCTGCGCCGCGACATCGATGAACTGCCCGAGCTCGCGGCCCATGCAGGCGGTGTGCTGGCAGTGGCCATTTCGCAGATCCACTCGCACTACCTGCTGTGGTTCCGCCCCGAGCAGGTGCGCACGGTGAACTGGGCCGGGCAGCCGAACAAACAGGTCGGGCCGCAGGGCAACCTCGACCCGCGGCACAGTTTCGAAAGCTGGCAGGAAAAACTGCGCGGCTACTGCGAACCCTGGCACCCGCTGGTCATCGAAGGCGTGCAGGAGCTGCGCACGGCAGTGCTCGGCATTGTCCTGCGCAAGGCAGAGGAACTGGCGCAGCTGGCTGGGGAGCTGCGCCGCTCGAACAAGGAGCTCGAAGCGTTTTCCTACAGCGTGTCCCATGACCTGCGCGCGCCCCTGCGCCATATTGCCGGCTACTCCGAACTGCTCGGCGAAATCGAGGGCCAGGGCCTCAGCGAGCGCGGCAGGCGCTTTCTGCAACACATCGAGGAAGCCGCGCATTTTGCCGGAAGCCTGGTCGACAACCTGCTCAACTTCTCGCAAATGGGCCGCTCTGCCCTGCGCCTGTCCGAGGTCGACCTCAACGCCCTGGTCGAGGCCATTCGCAGCGAACTGGCGCCCGACTACCAAAACCGCGAAATTGTCTGGGACATCGCCCAACTGCCCAAGGTGGTCGGTGACCCGGCGTTCATCAACATGGCCTTGCACAACCTGCTGGCCAACGCGATCAAATACACACGTGGGCGCACCCCGGCGCGCATCGGCATCAGCGCCGTGCAACATCCGGGCGAAACCGAGATCTGCATTCGCGACAACGGCGTGGGCTTCGACATGGCCTACGCCAACAAACTGTTCGGCGTGTTCCAGCGCCTGCACCGCATGGAAGACTTCGAAGGCACCGGGATCGGCCTGGCCAGCGTGCGTCGCATCATCGAACGCCATGACGGCCGGGTCTGGGCCCATGGCAAGGTTGGCCAGGGTGCAACCTTCCACTTCACCCTCCCGCGCCACCCCGCGACTACCTGAGGCACCGCTACCATCATGCTCAAACCCATCCTGCTGGTCGAAGACAACCCACGGGACCTGGAGCTGACGCTCCTGGCGCTGGAGCGCAGCCAGTTGGCCAACGAGGTCATCGTGCTGCGTGACGGTGCCGAGGCACTCGACTACCTGCTTCGGCGCAATGCCTATGCCGAACGTGACGATGGCAACCCCGCCGTGTTGCTGCTGGACCTGAAACTGCCAAAGGTCGACGGCCTGGAGGTGCTGAAGGAAGTACGCGCCACCGCCGAACTGCGCAGCATCCCGACGGTGATGCTGACGTCCTCGCGCGAGGAGCCCGACCTGCTGCGCGCCTACGAGCTGGGGGTGAACGCGTACGTGGTCAAGCCGGTGGAGTTCAAGGAATTCGTCGCCGCCATTTCCGACCTGGGGGTGTTCTGGGCGGTACTCAACGAACCGCCACCCGGCTCGCTGCGCCTGAACCGGCGTGGCAGCATCTGAGGTGCCCGCGACGATGCAGCCAACGCCGCTGAAACTGCTGATGGTCGAAGACAACTCGATGGACGCCGAACTGACCCTGATGCGCCTGGAGCGCAGCGGGCTGCAAGTGCAGGCGCAACTGGTGTTCGACCATGCCGGTGTCGAGCAAGCCCTGATCGAGGCCCGCTACGACCTGATCCTGTGCGACTGCGTGCTGCCGGGCTCGTCCGGCACCGAAGTGCTGGCCATCGCCCAGCGCCTGGCACCGGACATTCCGTTCATCTTCCTGTCTGGCATCTATGGCGAAGAACATGCGGTGGAAATGATCCGCCTGGGCGCCACCGACTATGTACTCAAGAAGAACCTGCCGCTGCTGCCCAAGGCCGTACGCCGGGCCCTGACCGAAGTGCAGGAGCGCCAGCGCCGACGCCGCGCCGAAGAAGCCCTGGCCGACGTCGAGGCACGTGCACGCATTGCCATCGACGCTGCCGGCATGGGCACCTGGGACATGCGCCCGCAAGAAGGCCTGTTGTTGTGGGATGACCGCTGCAAGACCCTGTTCGGCCTGCCCGCCGATACCGAAATGAGCCTCGAGGTGTTTTACGCCGGCATCTACCCCGACGACCTGCCGCAGGTGCGCGAGGCGGTGGAGCACGCCATGTGCCCGGAAAGTGGCGGCCTGTATCGGGTCGAATTCCGCATCGCCCAACCCGCTGGCCTGGAACCGCGCTGGCTGCTCAGCAGCGGCCAGAGCCAGTTCGTCGACGGAAAGTGCGTGCGTTTTTCCGGGGTGCTGCAAGACATCCACGCCCAGCGCCTGGCCAACCAGGCACTGCACCAACTCAACGAGATGCTGGGTGAAAGGGTCGAGCGCCGCACCCGCGAACGCGACCGTGCCTGGGAGCTGTCGCAGGACTTGCTGGCCGTGCTCAACAAGGACCTGACCCCAGTCGCGCTGAACCCCGCCTGGGAAGCCAGCCTGGGCTTGTCCCGCGAACGCCTGAGCCAGTCGTCCTTGCTGCACCTGCTGCCCGAGCCCGACCAGGAGCTGCTGCTCACCGAACTGGCCGCCCTCGCCCATGGCCGCACCAGCGCCCGTTTTGTCGGGCGTATCCTGGATGCCGGTGGCCAGCAACGCTGGTTGTCGTGGGTGGTGGTGCCGGAAGACACCCTGCTGTACGTGGTGGCACGCGACATCACCAGCGAGCGCGAAGCTGCCCTGGGCCTGGCCGAAGCCAACGCCCGCCTGCGCGAGCAGATCGCCGAACGCGAACGTATCGAGGCCGCGCTGCAGCAGATGCAGCGGCTTGAAGCGGTGGGCCAGCTGACCGCCGGTGTGGCTCACGACTTCAACAACCTGCTGACGGTAATCCTCACCGGTGCCAGCTTCCTCGAGCGCGACCTGGCCAAAGCCGACGTTGAAAAGGCCCGTGCGCGGCTCACGCACATCCGCGAAGCCGGCGAGCGCGGCGCCAAGCTGACCTCGCAGTTGCTGGCTTTCTCCCGCCGCCAGCGCCTGGAACCGGTGGCGCTGAACCTCAACCGCACCCTGGCCGGCCTGGAAGAGTTGCTGCGCCGCACCTTGGGCGGCAATGTCTCGGTGCGCCTGGACCTGGAACCAACCCTGTGGCAGGCGCTGACCGACCCGACCCAGACCGAAATGATCATTCTCAACCTGGCGATCAATGCCCGCGATGCCATGCCCGACGGCGGCCAACTGACGCTGTCGACCCGCAACACCCGGATCGACGCCCGCCCGCAGCGCCCGGAAGACCCGGACCCTGGCGAGTACGTGATGATGAGCATCCGCGATACCGGCTGCGGCATGAGCGAAGAGGTGCTGGCCAAGGTGTTCGAGCCGTTCTTCACCACCAAGGATATCGGCAAGGGCTCGGGCCTGGGCCTGGCCCAGGTATTCGGCTTCGCCAAACAGTCCGGGGGTGGCGTGCGCATCGACACCACGCCTGGGCGTGGTACGCAGGTGGCCGTGTATCTGCCGGCAGTCAAGGGTGAAGCCGTCAACGAACCGGTGCCGTCGCTGTTCAGCCACTCGATAAGCGAAAGCGGCCGTAATCGCACCGTGCTGCTGGTGGATGACGACCATCTGGTACGCGACATGCTCGGCGATGTGTTGCGCCAGTACGGCTACCAGGTGCGCCAGGCGCACAGTGGCGAACAGGCCTTGGCCTTGCTGGATGAGCAGATCGACCTGCTACTGAGCGATTTCGCCATGCCCGAGTTCAACGGTGCGCAACTGGCACTGGCGGCACGAGAGCGGTACCCGCACCTGCCGGTGGTACTGCTAACCGGTTATGCAGAATTGCAGGGGCTGGAGTTGCCGGGCAGCCTGGTGATCCAGAAGCCGGTACAGGCCGATGAACTGGCCCGCTTGCTGAACGAGATGCTTGGAACTGCCAGGTGACCGAACAGCCCGCGACAAAACCTGCGGAAACGACAAAGCCCAGCGCTTGTCTTTCCAAGCACCGGACCGAGATACGTTTGAAGCAGGAAAATGGCAGGGGCGGCTGGATTCGAACCAACGCATGGCAGGATCAAAACCTGCTGCCTTACCGCTTGGCGACGCCCCTGTATCGGATGCAGCGTTTGCTGCTCTGACAATTCCAACTGAGTGACAACTGGGTTGTTGTCTTGGAATGCGCGGCACTTTAACAACAAACTTTCGGTCTGTGAACCCCCCGATGAAAAAAAATTACCAAAAAACAGCGAGTTAGTCATTTTCGGGGTTGGCGCGGCGACCATCCGTCGTTTTCCGCCCGCTTGGCTTCAACACAATCGCTTTCCTCCCTTCCAATCAGATGAGCCATCTGCATTGACCAAGGAGGACCCCATGCCTGTCTCCCACGACCTTTACCAGGACTTGCACTACCCGCGCGAAATCGTCCAGCAACGCCGTCAGCAGGACAAGGCACTGGACCGGCTGCTGGACGAGTACATGGACATCGACAACCAGGTGCTGGCCGCCGAGTCGATCTCGGCGGGCAACTTCGAGGATGAAGACCTGCGCCGCCTGAAAGAACGTCGGCTGGCAGTGAAGTACATGATCGAGCGCCAACTGGAGCACAAGGCTTGAGCTAACCCTGCAACATGGCCAGGGTCAGGGCGTCCTGATCACCGCCGTAAAACTGCACCAGCGCCAGCTGGAACAACGGGTTGTCGGGCGCCGCCCGGGCGAACAGGGTCAGGCACGAGCGCAGCTTGAGGTGGTCGGGGCTGCCGAGCATTTCACGGGCGCTCTTGTCGCTGTGCTGCAACAGCGCAGTCACGCAGGCCTCCAGGCGTGGGCCAAGCAGCGGATGAGCCAGGTAGGCACGGGCCTCGTCGATACCGGCCAGCGCATAGCGTTCGGCCATGGCGCTGTGGCCCAGGCCATCGAGCTGCGGGAACACGTACCACATCCAGTGGCTGCGCTTGCGCCCGGCCTGCAGCTCCTGCATCACCTGGTCATACACAGGGTTCTGCGCCTCGACGAAGCGCTGCAGATCAAAGTCGGCGTGCATGCTCGCCCCTCCTCGCATCGGCTCCAGCCTCTACTGTACGCCTGCCATGGCAAACCTATCTCATCAGGCGATGATTGCCGCGCACTTTCTGTATTGGTCAAAATGGCCGCCCTCGGGCAAGCTGCACGCTGCCCCGCCATCGCCCAAGGAGCTTTGCTTTTGCCTGCCTGGATCCCTACCCCGCTACGCCAGCTTGGCCAACGCCTGCGCGGCGCCGCCGCCAACCAGAGCGAACTGCTCGGCTGGTTCGAGGACAAGGCGCACAGCCGCGGTTACCAGCTCAGCGACGGCCAACGCCGGGTGATCCACTGCATGGCCGAACAACTGGCGCAGCTCGAACAAGGCCAGCCGCGCAGCCTGTACCTGTACGGTTCGGTAGGCCGGGGCAAGAGCTGGCTGCTTGATGGATTTTTCCAGGCGGTGCCGGTGCAGGCCAAGCTGCGCCTGCACTTCCATGACTTCTTCGCCCGCCTGCATCAGGGCATGCACCGCCACCGGGCGCTGGACGATGCATTGGGCGCGACCCTCGACGAGCTGGTGGGCGATTGCCGGGTGCTGTGCTTCGACGAATTCCATGTGCACGACATTGGCGATGCCATGCTGCTCACCCGGCTGTTCAATGCGTTGTTCAGCCGCGGCGTGTTCCTGCTGGTGACGTCCAACTATGCACCCGAAGGGCTGCTGCCCAACCCGCTGTACCACGAACGTTTCCTGCCGGTGATCCGCCTGATCAACAGCGCGATGGAAGTGCTGGAAGTGGGTGGCGATACCGATTTCCGCAGCCTGCCGGCCAACCGCGAGCATCAGCGCTTTACCCGGGGCCACTATGTGTGGCCGGGCAATGCAGCGCAGCGCCAGGCGCTGAAGGTGCCCGAGCCGCAGCCGGTGATGCTGGAAGTGAACAAGCGCCCGCTGCGCGCGCTGGCCGTCGATGGCCGGCGGGTGGTGCTTGGCTTTGACGACCTGTGCGAAAAGGCCACGGCAGTGATCGACTACCTGGTGCTGGCCGGGCAGTACGATGAGTGGATCATCGATGGGCTGGATGATCTGTCTGAATGTTCGCTGGCGGCGCAGCAGCGCTTCGTCAACCTGGTGGATGTGCTGTATGACCAGGACCGGCAGGTGCTGGTGATCGGCAAGCGGCCGCTGGAAGAAAGCCTGGGCGGGCCGCTTGCCGACCTGATGCGTACGCGCAGCCGGTTGGGGCAGCTGCATCAGGTAGGGCCCTAGAACTGCATTGCCTGGGCCGGCCTCTTCGCGGGCACGCCCGCTCCCACAGGTATTGCACAGTTCTCAAGGCCTGTGACATCCCTGTAGGAGCGGGCGTGCCCGCGAAGAGGCCAGCAAGGTCAAACCCTCAGCCAGCCCTGGGCAAATCCGCCAGCACCGCCTCGATCTCCCCCAGCACCGCCGGGTCATCCAGGGTCGATGGCGGCACATAGTCCTGCCCGTCGGCAATCTTGCGCAGCACCGCCCGCAGAATCTTCCCGGAGCGGGTCTTGGGCAGCCGCTTCACCAACCGCACCCGGTTGAAGCACGCCAACGCGCCAATCTCCTCGCGCACGCTGCCCACCAGGTCCACCAGCAACTGCGCCTCGGCAATGCCCTCGCCGTCCTTGAGCACCACCAGGGCCAACGGCACCTGCCCCTTGATCTCGTCATGCACGCCAATCACCGCGCACTCGGCCACCGCCGGGTGGCGTGCCACCAGGTCCTCCATCTCGCCGGTGGACAGCCGGTGCCCGGATACGTTGATCACGTCATCCGTGCGCCCCATGATGTAGACGAAGCCGTCATCGTCCAGGTAGCCACCATCGCCGGTGTGGTAATACCCCGGGTAGGTCCGCAGGTAGGCCTGCAGGTAACGCTCGTGGTCGCCCCACAGCGTCTGGCTGCACCCGGGCGGCAATGGCAGGGCGATGACGATCGAGCCCTGGTGGTTGGGCCCCAGCAGGTGGCCCTCGTCATCCAGCACGCGCACGTGATAGCCCGGCACCGCCCGGTTGCTCGACCCCGGCTTCGCCGCGCTGCCTTCCAGCCCTACGCAGGGCGCGGTGACCGGCCAGCCGGTCTCGGTCTGCCACCAATGGTCGTGCACCGGCTTGCCACTGACCCGTTCCAGCCATTCGTGGGTGCTGGAATCCAGTTTCTCGCCAGCCAGGAACAGCTGGCGCAGCGAGCTCAGGTCGTGCTTGCGAATCAGCTCCCCCTCGGGGTCTTCCTTGCGGATGGCGCGCATGGCCGTGGGCGCGCAGAACAATGCATTGACCTTGTATTGCTCCACCACCCGCCAGTAGGCCGAGGCGTCCGGGGTGCGGATCGGCTTGCCTTCGTAGAACACCGTGGTGCAGCCGCTCATCAGCGGCCCATAGACGATCAGCGAATGGCCAACCACCCAGCCCACGTCGGATATGCCCCACCACACATCGCCGGCCTGCATGCCGTAGATATGGCGCATGGCGTAGCACAGCGCCACGGCATTGCCGCCGTTTTCCCGCACGATGCCCTTGGGTTTGCCGGTGGTGCCAGAGGTATACATGATGTAGAGCGGGTCGCCGGCATCCAGCTCCACCGGTGCCACCGGCTCGGCGTTGGCCAATGCCGCCTGCCAGTCCAGGTCGCGGCCTGGCTGCAGCTGGGCACGCGCCTGCGGGCGCTGCAGCACCAGCACGTTGCGCGGCTGGTGGCGGGCCAGTTGCAGGGCGCGATCGACCAGCGGCTTGTATTCGATTACCCGGTCGAACTCCAGCCCGCAGGAGGCCGTCAGCAGCAGCGCCGGCCGGGCATCGTCGATGCGCAAGGCCAGCTCGTTGGCGGCAAAGCCACCGAACACCACCGAATGCACTGCGCCAATCCGCGCGCAGGCCAGCATGGCCATGGCCGCCTGCGGCACCATGGGCATGTAGATGATCACGCCATCGCCCTTGTTCACCCCCAGCTGGCGCAACAACCCGGCCAGGCGCGCCACCTCGTCGCGCAGTTGGTGGTAGGTGTAGGCCTGCTGCACGCCGGTCACCGGCGAGTCGTAGATCAGCGCCAGCTGCTCGCCACGGCCCTGCTCGATCTGGTGATCAAGGGCCAGGTAGCAGCTGTTCAGGCGGCCATCGGCAAACCAGCGGTGGGTACCGTCGGCATTGTCTTGCAGCGTGAGGGCAGGCTTGCGGTGCCAGGCCAGGTGCGCGGCCTGCTCCGCCCAGAAAGCGGCAGGGTCGGAAATGGAATGGGCGTAGCTGTGCTGGTAGCTCATATCGAAAGAAACCCGGTACTTGTTGTTATTGAAGGGCGAAACTTGAGTATGGACCGCTACACCCGCACCGCCATGGGACTAAAGTCACAACCGACCTGCAAATTTGCAGACAACGCAAAAACGCCCCATAACGGTGCAAAGCCTCTAGAATAGGCCACCCCTTCAGCCACCGAGCAGCTCATGGACATCGATCAGGCTCGTACCTTTCTGGAAATCGTGCGTTGCGGCAGCCTGGTCGCCGCCGCCGAACGCCTGTTCGTGTCACAGACGGCGATCACCGCGCGGGTACAGCGCCTGGAGCAGCAACTGGGCTGCCAGCTGTTCGTGCGCAGCCGCAACGGCGCCAGCCTGACCAGCGACGGCGAGGCATTCGTCAGTTATGCCAACCAGATGGTGCAAACCTGGGAAGCGGCGCGCCGCGACCTGCCGCTGCCCGAAGGCTGCCAGCAAGTGCTGCACGTGGGCGCTGAGGTGAGCCTGGGCAACCCGATGCTGCTCGACTGGGTCAGTGCCCTGCACCGCGAGCTGCCCAGCCATGCCATCCGCAGCGAGGTGAGCGACGGCGAATCGCTGCTGCGCAAGGTCGAGATGGGCCTGCTGGATGCCGCACTGGTCTACCAGCCGACCTACGGCCCGGGCCTGCAGGTGGAGCAGTTGATGGAGGAAAAGCTGATCCGTGTGCGCCGGGTCGCCCAACCGGACCCGTACATCTATATCGACTGGGGCGAAGCCTTCCGTCGCCAGCACGATGCCGCCCTGCCCGACTGCGCGCGCCCGGCGCTGAGCTTCAACCTGGGCCCGCTGGCCTTGCAGTTCATACTCGACCAGGGCGGCAGTGGCTACTTCCGCACGCGGGTGGTGCAGGCCTATCTGGACAGCGGCGTGTTCGAGCGGGTACCGCAGGCGCCGGAATTCACCTACCCGACCTTCCTGGTGTACCCGCGCAAGCGCGACAGCGAAGCCCTGCAACAGGCCTTCGCCATCCTGCGCCGGCTGGTGGCCGCCGGCGCCAGCGACTGGTCACAACGCTGGGACCCGGTTATCTGAAGCCTCGGCCTTGCTGAGCAGCTGGCGCTTGAGGCCGGCGATCAGGTCGGTCTGGGTGATCACCCCCACCAACTGGTCGGCATCGAGCACCGGCAGGCAATGCAGGCCCTGTTCGCACAGCAATGGCAGCAAGCGCTCCAGCGGGTGCTGGCTGCTGACGCTGATTACCCGGCGGCTCATCACCTGCTCCATGCGCACCGCCTTGCGGCCGAACAACCCGCGCCAACTGAAGCGACCACGCTGCATGGCCGGGCCGACCAGGTCGCTGAGGCTGACGATTCCCACCAGTTTGCCCTGTTGCAGCACCGGCAGGGTTTTCAGATGGTGGCTGGCCAGCATTTTCCAGGCCTGCTCCAGAGTGGTGTCGGGCGTGGCGAACTGCACGTCGCGGGACATCACCGAGGCCGCGGTGATACCGCCGAGGCTGCGCTGCAGGGCGTGTTGCTCGGTGGCCAGGATGATGCGTTCCAGTTCGTCACGGGTGACGTCGACGAACTCGCCCAGTTCTTCCAGGGCCTGGTCCAGGTCTTCTCCACGGATGCCGACCCGCTCGCTGGGCAGCGGATCATGGGTGTGGTGCAGGTCCTTGCGCGGCACCGTGCCTTTCGGGTAGCGCACGCCGGTGAGGCGGTTGTAGAGGATCGCCACCGCTACCAGGATCAACGCGTTGAGCAGCACCGGCTCCAGCAGGTGGTCGCCCATGGCGGTCAGCCCCGGGTCGGCCAGCACCGCGCTCACCGCCACCCCGCCACCTGGCGGGTGCAGGCAGCGCAGCAGGCACATCACCAGGATCGAGATACCCAGGGCGGCAGCGGCCACCCACAGCTCCGAGCCGAAGCCCTGGCGCATGGCCAGGCCGACCGCGCCGGCCAGGGCGTAGCTGCCCAGCACCGGCCAGGGCTGGGCCAACGGGCCCGAGTGCACGGCGAACACCAGCACGGCCGAAGCCGCCAGCGGGCCGAGCAGGTGCAAGGCGATGCTGGGGCCATAGGCCATGCTGGTCAGCCAGCCGGCGAGGAACAGGCCGAGCAACGCGCCGATACCGGCACGCAACCATTCTTTGGGGGGAATATTCAGGGGCGCTGGCAACAGCCGCTGCAGACGACTTTCGGAACGCGAGGCAGACATGTAGGTAATCGGAATCTGTAGTTTTTCTGGTTAAAAAGAAAGCCCAGCCGAGGTGGCCTGGGCCTCGTATTGCGGTTGCAATAGCACAAGGGGCTCCGTCCGTGGAGAGATGGAAACCGCAGGGTTTCGTGGGGGAATTTTGCCGGGTGGGGTGAGATTGGGCTAATTCAAAAAAATGCGGCTGTACTGCAATTTTTTTGCAGTGGTGATATGGCCCATGGGGTCATGCTTGTCGGCTCCCACAGGGTCCTGCACATGGCTTGAGGTCGATGCGAGCGGCGTGGCAGCAACTGTCTTGCTCAAATTCTAAAAGTTGGCGCGATCCCTGTGGGAGCTGCCTTGTGTCGCGAAAGGGCTGCAAAGCAGCCCCAGCAATTTCAACTGTTGTGCATCAATCCTGGGGCCGCGTTGCGGCCCTTTCGCGACGCAAGGCCGCTCCCAAAGGTACAGCGACAACCTCGAGAGCAACGCTGTACCTGTGGGAGCTGGCTTGCCGGCGATGGGCCGCAAAGCGGCCCCGGCATTACCGAGCCTTGCGCGGCAAGTCGATGCTTACCCGCAAGCCGCCCAACGGGCTATCCAGCAGCGCCAGGCGCCCGCCCCAGGCCTCGACGATATCGCGCACGATGCCCAACCCCAGCCCGTGCCCGTCTACCTGCTCGTCCAGCCGCGAACCGCGCTCCAGTACCTGCTGCCGCTGGCCCTCGGGGATACCGGGGCCATCATCATCGACCCACACCTGGTAGCCCTCGGCATTCGGCACGATACCCAGCCGCACCTCGCTGTCGGCCCACTTGCAGGCGTTGTCCAGCAGGTTGCCGAGCAGCTCCAGGAAGTCCTCGCGGTCCCAAGGCAGCAGCAGCCCGGGCGGCACATCCCTGGCCAGCAGCAGGCCCTCGCCATGGATCATGCCCAGCGTCCCCAGCAACCCCGGCAGCTCGACGTCACAGTCGAACTGCGCGCCAGGCAGCGCATCCCCGGCCAGGCGCGCACGGTTCAGCTCACGCGCCAGGCGCTGCTGAATCTGCTCCAGCTGCTCACGCATCTGCGCGCGAACATCCGGCAGGTCCTTCAGGCGCTCGCTGGAGGCCAGGCTCAGCAGCACCGCCAGTGGCGTCTTCAGTGCATGGCCCAGGTTGCCCAAGGCATTGCGCGAGCGGCGCAGGCTGTCTTCGGTATGGCTCAGCAGGTGGTTGATCTGCCCCACCAGCGGCGCCAGTTCGCTGGGCACTTCGGCATCCAGCTGCGAGCGCTGGCCCTGCTGCAACTGGGCGATCTGCTGGCGTGCCCGCTCCAGCGGCCGCAGCGAGCGGGTGACGGTGATGCGCTGCAACACCAGCACCAGGATCAGCGCCACCAGGCCCATGCCCAAACCGATCTGTTGCAGGCGCCGGAAACCTTCGCGTACCGGTGAATAATCCTGTGCCACGCTGATCGAGATGTCCTGGCCCAGGCGCCGGTAGTCGGCACGCAGGGCAAGCAGTTGCTGGCCTTCCGGGCCGAGTTCGTGGCTGTCGGAAAGGCCCGGCGCGGCGGGCTTGGGCATGTCCAGATCCCACAGCGAACGGGAGCGCCAGGTGCCTTTATCGAAATCGATGCGGAAGTAATAGCCGGAAAACGGCCGCTGGTAGGCGGCCGAGATACGCCGCTCATCCAGCTGCAGGCCCGAAGGCCCGCGCACCAGGGCCACCAGCAGGTTCTCGCTTTCCTTGCGCAGGCCGTTCTCCAGGTAGCGCTGCAGGCCGACCTCGAACAGCCACAAGGTCAGCTGCGCCAGCACCAGGCCGACCACCACCAGCACCGCCACCAGGCCCAGGCTCAGGCGCGCCTGGATCGACTTCACGCGGCGCTCCCGGCGTAGATGTAGCCCTGCCCACGGCGGGTCTCGATGACGCTGCGGCCCAGCTTGCGTCGCAAGTGGTTGACGTGCACTTCCAGCACGTTGGAGTCGCGCTCGGTTTCACCGTCGTAGAGGTGCTCGGCCAAGTGGCTCTTGGACAGGATCTGCTGCGGATGCAGCATGAAGTAGCGCAGCAGGCGGAACTCGGCGGCGGTCAGCTGGATATCCACGCCGTCACGGTTCACGCACTGCCGGCTTTCGTCCAGGTGCAGGCCGGCCGCTTCCAGCGTCGGCTGGTTGGCCAGGCCACGGGCACGGCGCAACAGCGCCTGGATGCGTAGCTGCAGTTCTTCGGGGTGGAAGGGTTTGCTCAGGTAGTCATCGGCCCCGGCCTTCAGCCCTTCGATACGCTCGGCCCACGAGCCACGGGCAGTAAGGATCAACACCGGCGTGGCCAGGCCGGCGGCACGCCACTGGGCCAGCACTTCCAGGCCCGGCAGGCCCGGCAGGCCAAGGTCCAGGATGATCAAATCGTAGGGTTCGCTCTGGCCCTGGTACACCGCGTCGCGGCCGTCGGCCAGCCAGTCCACGGCGTAGCCCTGGCGCTGCAGGCCGGCAGTCAGTTCATCGGCCAGCGGCACATTGTCCTCGACAAGCAACAGGCGCATTCAGTCGTCTTCCTCGTCTTTGAGCAGGGCACCGCTGCTGGCGTCGAGCTTGATCTCGCGCACCACGCCTTCAGCCGTCAGCAACTCGACTTCGTATTCGTAGCGATTGTCGTCTTCTTCCAGCTCGGCCTCCAGCAGGCGCGCCCCGGGGTGACGCCCCAGGGCGGTTTCCAGCAGATGCTCGAGTGGCAGGATGATGCCCTTCTGGCGCAGTTCCAGGGCTTCGTCCTGGTCCAGGTCGCGGGCAACGGCCAGGGAACACACGGCCAGCAGGGCCAGCGCGAGGTAGCGCGCCGACCGCAGTAGGTGGGTCATCAGTTGTCCCGCTCGTCCTTCAGCACTTCACCGGTCTTGGCGTCCAGCGCCACGTCCCATTCGACGTTCTGCGTGTCGCGCAACTCGACCTTGTAGATGTAGCGGCCGTACTCGTCTTCAAGCTCGGAGTCGGTGACGGTGGCACCCGGGTGCTTGGCCACGGCGGCGGCCTTGAGTTCGTCCAGCGACTTGACGGTCTTGGCATTGACCAGCTTGACCACTTCGTCGGGCTGCACGTCCTTGGCGATGGCGGAATGTGCACCCAGGGCAAGGGCGGCGGCTACGGTGAACAGGGCAGTCATGTGTTTCATCGTTCTTCTCTCCTGAGAACTGTGCAAGTTGTCTACGGGGTTAAGATTAACCACCGGTCCTTAATTCAACCTGAAAACAACTGGCGCCATGATAGCGCAGGTCAGGCTGCTGTCTCGCCATCACAGAATCCTGCGCGGTCCCTGTGGGAGCGGGCATGCCCGCGAACACCGGCGGAGCCGGTGCCATAAACCGCGCTGGGCCATTCGCGGGCGCGCCCGCTCCCACAGGGAATGTGACATGCTTTAGAACCTTGTTCCCTATGCGACAGCGCAACCCGATGGGTTGGGCAATCTCCTGCAGGCCCTGTGCATGCCTTGAACCCTTTACAATGACTCGCCTGCTGCCCAAGAGATCCGCCATGAGCGCCATTCACATCAAATACCCCGCCCTCACCTTCAAGGCCGGCCAACGTGCCCTGCGGCAGGTCCGCGAGCGCGGCCTGCAGGCGGCCGATGTCGGTGTGTTGCCGGGTGCGGCTGGCGGGCCGAAACCGCTGGGCATCCAGGGCCTGGACCTGGCGCTGTTCGGTGAGTGGCTGCCGTCGGCACCACGCCAACGTGCGCTGATCGGCGCCTCAATCGGCGCCTGGCGCTTCGCCAGTGCCTGCCTCGACGACCCGGTCGCAGGCATCCGTCGCCTGGGCGAACTGTACACCGAGCAGGATTTCGCCAAGGGCGTCACCCCGGCCGAAATCAGCCGCAGCTGCCAACACATGCTCGACAACCTGCTGCAAGGCCGCGACGGCCAACTGCTGGCCAACCCGCACTATCGCCTGAACATCCTGGTAGTGAAGAGCCATGGCCAGCTCGCCCACGACCATCGCGGCCGCCTGGGCCTCGGCCTGGGCTCGGTGATCGCCAGCAACCTGCTCGGCCGTTCGCGCCTGGCCCGGCACTTCGAGCGCATCATCCTGCACGACGGCCGCGCCACGCCGCCGCTCGACGCACTGACTGACTTCCCCTCGCGCTGCCTGCCGCTGGACCTGGCCAACCTGCGCCATGCCTTGCTCGCCTCAGGGTCCATCCCCATGGTCATGGAAGGTGTGAAAGACATCCCAGGCGCAGGTGCAGGCACCTACCGCGACGGCGGCCTGCTGGACTACCACCTCGACCTGCCCTACCGCGGCGACGACCTGGTGCTGTACCCGCACTTCACCGACAAGGTCGTACCCGGCTGGTTCGACAAGGCCCTGCCCTGGCGCAAGGGCGATGCCACCCGCCTGCAGAACGTGCTGCTGATGACACCCTCGCCGCAGTACCTGGCGGCACTGCCCTACGGCAAGCTGCCCGACCGCAACGACTTCAAGCGTTTCATGGGCGATGCGCCTGGCCGCAAGCGCTACTGGTACAAGGCCATTGCCGAGAGCCAGCGGCTGGGCGACGAGCTGCTGGAGCTGATTGCCACCGGGCGGTTGCATGAACGCCTGCAAGCCTTGTAGCGGCCATGCTGGTAGACTGCGCGCATTCTTGATTCACATAGAGTTATGACAGCGTGGAAATCTTCAAGGAATTCACATTCGAATCGGCCCACCGCCTGCCTCACGTCCCTGCCGGGCACAAATGCGGTCGCCTGCACGGTCACTCGTTCAAGGTCGGCCTGCACCTGACCGGCCCGCTCGACCCGCACACCGGCTGGATCCGCGACTTCGCCGAGATCAAGGCGATCTTCAAGCCGATCTACGAGCAACTGGACCATAACTACCTGAACGACATCCCGGGCCTGGAAAACCCCACCAGCGAAGTGATCGCCAAGTGGATCTGGGACCAGGTCAAGCCGCTGCTGCCGGAACTGTCGAAAGTCCGCATCCACGAGACCTGCACCAGCGGCTGCGAGTACAGCGGCGACTGACCCCGGCAAGGGCGCTGTAGCAGCGCCCTTGCGCCCCCCTAGAACCTGGCCGAGGTTTCCAGCACCTGCACAGTCAGGGAACCTTCCTCACCCAGCGCCTCCGTACCCAGCCTGCGTTCGCTGCGATCTGCCAGCTTCACGACTCGGCCACTGCTGTGCCTGAGCTTCACGTTGGCCACTATTGCCCCCACCTGCAGGGCAGCCGGGTCCAACCCGTCCAGATGCCAGAGAAAATCCGCCTGCGCACGAACCGATTGCCAGCGCTGCGCCAGGCTCATGGTCCAGCCCTCCTGTTTGCGCAGGGTGAAGTTCAGGCGCCGACCACGCTCGTCAAGCGGCCAGATCTCATACGCATACACCCCGTTATCGAGGTAGGCGGCAAACCAGAAACGCTCGCATGCCGGTCGGGTTTCATTGTCGCGCCAGCGCGTGCCCAACGAATCGGCCTGCTCCACACTCAACCTTGCCCGTGGGTTCCACTCCCAGCCTTCGTCAAAGCGAGCTGCCACCAAGCCCTGCACGCCGTCCGTGGAGCCGGCTGGCGTCTCGTCGGGCCGCCAGCACAAACTGGCGATGAAACTGTGCTCTGCCTTGAACACATGACTGCTGCCCGCCCGCTGCAGGCCCGTGCCCCAGGCGACATCACGCGCTTCATGGGCGTAGTCCAGCACTTCGAGGGCCATCAGGCCTGGCTCGCCAGTCAACGTGTTTATCAGCCACGCCTCCCGGTTGGCGATGCGCCTGGCCCGTTGCCCGGCGGCGTCGACCAGAACGACATTGCATAACCGCGCCCCGCGCTTGATATCGTTGTGGTTGATACCCGAAAGGTTCCACAGGTGCTGCGGGTCGGCCAGATGCTGACGCCCGGCCGCCGTCTCGTACTGGTCCTTCACGCCCGCATAGCCTGTAAAGCCTGACAGCGCCCCCGGCTTACTGTAGACAATCCGGTTCAGCGGTTTCCAGTTCCGGTCATAAGGCCGCATTTCATAGCGCAGCGTCGCCCCGGTCCGGTCCGTACCGCTGACATAGGCTCCGAACCAGAACAGCTCGCCATACACATGACTGGGCAAGGTGTAACTCCATGGCTCCAGCTGCAATGGCCCGGTGCCTTCGGGCTCGGCCCGCAGATACCGGTACCAGTGGTCATTGTGAAACCCGGCCCCGCCATAATGCAGCCACATGGGGGCAAGCCTGGCGGTCGAAGCGTCCCACTGATCGGGATGCAGGAGCTCATCGCCCAGCTGCCACCAGCAGCGAGCCAAAAAGGAAAATTCCGGGTGGTAGACATAGTCGCTCATGGGCGCTTCCTGTACATGGAAAACGCCGGACACTACGCGAGCGATGCCGCCCGAAATCAGCGGGAAACAGCCTACTCCAAAGCCTGTTGCAGGAACGCCGGGGCGATGTAGCGCTGGTAATGCGCCTCGGACAGCAGGAAGAACTCACGGTCGATGGCGTCGCGCAACTGCGGCAGCTCCCAGTCGCGGAATTCCGGCAACAGCACCATGCCATAGGCCTCCAGGTCACGGATCATCCGCGCCCCACGGGCAATCAGCTGGTACGCCCAGCAATATTCCGACTGCTGCTCGACAAAGCGGATGGAACGCTGCTCCAGTTGCTGGCGCAGCAGGCCTTTGTCGAACACCTCCAGCTTGGCCATCATCACCTGCACCAGCAGCTGCTCCAGGCGCAGCCACACGGCGCGCTTCTGCGCATCGTCGTAGCCGTTCCAGTTGATCACTTCGTGGTGGAACCGCTTGCAGCCACGGCAAACCGTGTCTCCGTAAACCGTGGAGCACAGGCCGACGCAAGGGGTCTTGATGGACTTGTTGGACATGAAAAACAACAGCTTGGCGGTGGAACACGGGCTCATGTTAGCCCTTTGTCTAACCAGGGTCACTCGTTAAAGTCATCTTCGCCGCCTTACGTTCGAGCTTTTTTTGCCGTAGAATCATCCCGCCTTTTCAAAGGCAACAATGTCCGTTGGAAGCTGTTTTCAAAGCGTCACGAGCACAGTTCATCCGGTAGAACGGCGTTGGCCCGGGCCATGCATCCCTCGCATGCCCGTGCCAGCCCTCATCAGCTCCCCGTTCTGCAGGCGTAAAACTTTGAAAGCAGCTTCTGTAAGGATTCTTTGCGACTCTGGCTGGGCGGCCCACAAAGCCGTGGCAGCGCATGGGTGCATTGAATGCTGGATGAGCGTCCCGGACCCCCTTTAGGGACCACTGATGAGGGAAATAACTGTGCTTGAAGCCTACCGCAAACACATCGAAGAGCGTGCCGCCCTGGGTATCGTGCCCCAGCCGCTGAACGCCGAACAAACTGCAGGCCTGGTCGAGCTGCTGAAAAACCCGCCGGCCGGCGAAGAAGCCTTCCTCGTAGACCTGATCACCAACCGCGTACCGCCAGGGGTCGACGAAGCTGCCTACGTCAAGGCCGCTTTCCTCTCCGCCGTCGCCAAAGGCGAAGCCAAGTCGCCTCTGATCGACCGCAAGCACGCCACCGAACTGCTGGGCACCATGCAGGGCGGCTACAACATCGAAACGCTGGTCGCACTGCTGGATGACGCCGAACTGGGCGCCGTCGCGGCCGAACAGCTCAAGCACACCCTGCTGATGTTCGATGCCTTCCACGACGTGGCCGAAAAAGCCAAGGCCGGCAACGTTCACGCCAAGGCCGTGCTGGAATCCTGGGCTGCCGGCGAGTGGTTCACCTCGCGTCCGGCCATCGCCGACAAGTACACCCTGACCGTGTTCAAGGTGCCTGGCGAAACCAACACCGACGACCTGTCCCCTGCCCCGGACGCCTGGTCGCGCCCTGACATCCCGCTGCACGCCCTGGCCATGCTGAAAATGGCCCGCGACGGCATCGAGCCGCAGCAGCCTGGTTCGGTCGGCCCGCTGGCCCAGATCGAAGCCGTCAAGGCCAAGGGCTTCCCGGTTGCCTACGTCGGTGACGTGGTCGGTACCGGTTCCTCGCGTAAATCCGCCACCAACTCGGTGCTGTGGTTCTTCGGCGACGACATCCCGTACGTGCCGAACAAGCGCGCCGGTGGCTTCTGCTTCGGCACCAAGATCGCCCCGATCTTCTACAACACCATGGAAGACGCCGGCGCCCTGCCGATCGAATTCGACTGCACCAACCTGGGCATGGGCGACGTCATCGACGTTTACCCGTTCAAGGGCGAAGTGCGCCGTCACGGCAGCGACGAACTGGTCACCAACTTCGAGCTGAAAACCGAAGTGCTGCTGGATGAAGTCCGCGCTGGCGGCCGTATCCCGCTGATCGTCGGCCGTGGCCTGACCGAAAAAGCCCGTGCCGAACTGGGCCTGGGTGCTTCCGACCTGTTCAAGAAGCCGGAGCAGCCTGCCGATTCGGGCAAGGGCTTCACCCTGGCACAGAAAATGGTCGGCCGTGCCTGCGGCCTGCCAGAAGGCCAGGGCGTGCGCCCAGGTGCCTACTGCGAGCCGAAGATGACTACCGTCGGTTCCCAGGACACCACTGGCCCGATGACCCGCGACGAGCTGAAAGACCTGGCGTGCCTGGGCTTCTCCGCTGACCTGGTGATGCAGTCGTTCTGCCACACCGCGGCCTATCCGAAGCCGATCGACGTCACCACCCACCACACCCTGCCAGACTTCATCCGCACCCGTGGCGGCGTGTCGCTGCGCCCGGGCGACGGCATCATCCACAGCTGGCTGAACCGCATGCTGATGCCTGACACCGTGGGTACCGGTGGCGACTCGCACACCCGCTTCCCGATCGGCATCTCGTTCCCGGCAGGTTCCGGCCTGGTGGCCTTCGCCGCCGCCACCGGCGTAATGCCGCTGGACATGCCAGAGTCGATCCTGGTGCGCTTCAAGGGCAAACTGCAGCCAGGCATCACCCTGCGTGACCTGGTCCACGCCATCCCTTACTACGCCATCCAGAAGGGCCTGCTGACCGTCGAGAAGAAAGGCAAGAAAAACGCCTTCTCCGGCCGCATCCTCGAGATCGAAGGCCTGAACGATCTGACCGTCGAGCAAGCCTTCGAGCTGTCCGACGCCTCGGCCGAACGTTCCGCTGCCGGTTGCACCATCAAGCTGCCAGAAAAGGCCATCGCCGAGTACCTGCAGTCCAACATCACCCTGCTGCGCTGGATGATCGGCGAAGGCTACGGCGATGCCCGCACCCTGGAGCGCCGCGCCCAGGCCATGGAAGCCTGGCTGGCCAAGCCTGAGCTGCTGTCGGCCGACGCCGATGCCGAATACGCCGAAATCATCGAAATCGACCTGGCCGACGTGAAAGAGCCTGTGCTCTGCGCGCCGAACGACCCGGACGATGCCCGCCTGCTGTCTTCGGTACAGGGCGAGAAGATCGACGAAGTGTTCATCGGTTCGTGCATGACCAACATCGGCCACTTCCGCGCTGCCGGCAAGCTGCTGGACAAGGTCAAGGGCGGTATCCCGACCCGTCTGTGGCTGGCTCCGCCAACCAAGATGGACGCTCACCAGCTGACCGAAGAAGGCTACTACGGCATCTACGGCAAGGCTGGCGCGCGCATGGAAATGCCAGGCTGCTCGCTGTGCATGGGTAACCAGGCACGTGTGCAGACCGGTTCGACCGTGGTCTCCACCTCGACCCGTAACTTCCCGAACCGTCTGGGCGACGCCACCAACGTGTACCTGGCATCGGCCGAGCTGGCTGCTGTCGCTTCGATCATCGGCAAGCTGCCGACCGTTGAAGAGTACATGCAGTACGCGAAGGACATCGACAGCATGGCTGCCGACGTTTACCGCTACCTGAGCTTCGACCAGATTGCCGAGTTCCGCGAAGCGGCAGCCAACGCCAAGATCCCGGTGGTTCAGGCGTAAGCTGAGTTGTAAGATGTAAAAGAAAGCCCTGGCAGAAATGCCGGGGCTTTCTTGTTTCAACCTGTACCGGCCTCTTCGCGGCTAAAGCCGCTCCCACAGGGACCCCACAGTTTTCGAGGGCTGCGCAGGACCTTGTGGGAGCGGCTTTAGCCGCGAAGAGGCCAGCACAGGCAACCTCAGATCACGAACAGGTCGACAAACCTGTGCACCGCCATCTGCTCCAGCTTCTGCTGGTCCTTGCACACATCCACGATCTCCCCACATCGCTGCCGGGCAAAGCGCGTCGCCAGGTTGTCCCTGAACTTGGCCTCCAGCAACGGTATGCCCTCCCCTCGCCGCCGGCGATGCCCGATCGGGTATTCCACCACCACTTGATCGGTACTGCTGCCATCCTTGAAGAACACCTGCAGCGCGTTGGCGATCGAACGCTTGTCCGGCTCCAGGTATTCACGGCTGAAGCGCGGGTCTTCCACCACCTCCATCTTCTCGCGCAGGCGGTCGATACTGGGGTGGTTGGCATGGAAGGTGTCTTCGTAATGCTCGGCCACCAGATGACCGAAAATCAGCGGCACCGCCACCATGTACTGCAGGCAGTGGTCGCGGTCGGCGGCATTGGCCAGCGGGCCGCTCTTGGAAATGATGCGGATCGCCGACTCCTGGGTGGTAATGACGATACGGTCGATTTCGTGCAGGCGGTTACGGACCAGTGGATGCAAGGTTACCGCTGCTTCGCAGGCGGTCTGGGCGTGGAACTCGGCAGGGAAACTGACCTTGAACAGCACGTTTTCCATCACGTAGCTACCCAAGGCTTGCGGCACGCGCAGCTCTTGCTGCTCGGACGGCTTGAGCGCAAGGTCCTTGTTGGTGTGACTGAACAGCACATCATAGAAGCCCCACTGCGGCGCAGTGAGCACGCCCGGCACGCCCATCTCGCCACGCAGGGCAATATCGGCCAGGCGCACGCCACGGCTGGAAGCATCACCGGCGGCCCACGATTTGCGCGAACCGGCGTTGGGCGCATGGCGGTAGGTACGCAGCGCCTGGCCGTCGACGAAGGCGTGGGACAAGGCACTCAGCATCTGCTCACGGCTGGCCCCCATCAGCCTGGCGCACACGGCGGTGGAGGCCACCTTGACCAGTATCACGTGGTCGAGGCCAACGCGGTTGAAGGCGTTTTCCAGCGCCAGCACGCCCTGGATCTCGTGAGCCATGACCATGGCTTCGAGCACATCGCGCATCAACAGTGGCGTTTCACCTGCGGCCACGCGCTTCTGCGACAGGTGATCGGCAACCGCCAGGATGCCGCCGAGGTTATCCGAGGGGTGGGCCCATTCGGCGGCCAGCCAGGTATCGTTGTAGTCCAGCCAACGTACCGTGCAGCCGATGTCCCAGGCGGCCTTGACCGGGTCCAGGCGGTAGGCGGTGCCGGGCACGCGGGCGCCGTTGGGCACCAGGGTGCCTTCCACCTGGGGGCCGAGCAGCTTGGTGCATTCGGGGAAGCGCAGGGCCAGCAGGCCGCAGCCGAGGGTATCCATCAGGCAGTTGCGCGCGGTGTCCAGGGCTTCGGCGGATTCGACCCGGTACGTGAGGGCGTAATCGGCGAGGGTTTGCAGCACCCGGTCGTAGTCCGGGCGGGCGTTGAGGTCTACGTTGGCGCTCATATCCAGCTCCCTTCAGAATTGCCGGGGCTGCTTTGCAGCCCTTCGCGACACAAGGCCGCTCCTACAGGTACCGCGCAAACCGTGTAGGAGCGGGCTTGCCCGCGAAGGGGCGCAAAGCGGCCCCAACGAACTAAAGCCGAGCGCCAGTGGTGCGTTAGAAGCTATCGCCAGGCACGCGAACCCAGCCCTCCATCAGCACGCGAGCACTGCGGCTCATGATTGCCTTGGTCACTGTCCATTCACCATTCACCTGGCGCGCCTCGGCCCCCACCCGCAGGGTGCCCGAGGGGTGGCCGAAACGCACGGCGCTGCGCTCGCCTCCGCCTGCGGCGAGGTTGACCAGCGTGCCCGGAATGGCCGCCGCGGTGCCGATGGCCACCGCGGCCGTTCCCATCATTGCATGGTGCAGCTTGCCCATCGACAAGGCCCGTACCAGCAGGTCGATATCACCCGCCTGCACCGCTTTGCCACTGGACGCAGTGTAGGTGCTCGGCGGCGCGACGAAAGCCACTTTCGGCGTGTGCTGACGCCCGGCAGCCTGGTCGACGTTGCCGATCAGGCCCATGCGCACGGCGCCATAGGCGCGAATCGTCTCGAAGCGCAGCAGCGCCTGCGGGTCGCCGTTGATGGCGTCCTGCAGTTCGGTGCCGGTGTAGCCGATATCCGCCGCATTGACGAAGATGGTCGGGATGCCGGCATTGATCAGGGTCGCCTTGAACGCACCGACACCTGGCACCTCGAGATCATCGACCAGGTTGCCGGTGGGGAACATCGCCCCGCCGTCGCCATCTTCGTCGGCCGCCGGGTCGAGGAACTCAAGCTGCACCTCGGCGGCCGGGAAGGTCACCCCGTCCAGCTCGAAGTCGCCGGTTTCCTGCACTTCACCTTCGGTGATCGGCACATGGGCGATGATGGTCTTGCCGATGTTGGCCTGCCAGATGCGCACGGTGGCGATGCCGTTGCGCGGAATGCGCGCGGGGTCGACCAGGCCGCTGCTGATGGCGAACGAACCGACCGCGGCAGAGAGGTTGCCGCAATTGCCGCTCCAGTCGACAAAGGCCTTGTCGATGCTGACCTGGCCGAACAGGTAGTCGACATCGTGTTCAGGCTTGATGCTTTGCGACAGGATCACGGTCTTGCTGGTGCTCGAAGTGGCGCCGCCCATGCCGTCGATCTGCTTGCCGTAGGGGTCGGGGCTGCCGATCACCCGCAGCAGCAGTGCGTCGCGGGCCGGGCCGGGGATCTGCGCTTGCTCGGGCAGGTCTTGCAGGCGGAAGAACACGCCTTTGCTGGTGCCGCCACGGATGTAGGTGGCGGGGATTTTTACTTGCGGTACGTGAGCCATGGATGTGCTGTCCTGTCTGAGATGCATATGGCCTCTGGGGCTGCTTTGCAGCCCATCGCGACACAAGGCCGCTCCTACAGGGATCTGGTAACGCTTGTAGGAGCGGCCTTGTGTCGCGATGGGCCGCAAAGCGGCCCCCCTGCAATTAGGCGGTCGCTTCGAGGAAGTCCTGGGCGAAGCGCTGCAGCACCCCGCCAGCCTCGTAGATCGACACCTCCTCGGCGGTGTCCAGGCGGCAGGTCACCGGTACCTCCAGGCGCTCGCCGTTGGCGCGGGTAACCACCAGGGTCAGCGTCGCCCGCGGCGTACGCGCGCCCAGTACGTCATAGGTCTCGCTGCCATCCAGGCCGAGGGTCTTGCGGTCGGTGCCCGGCTTGAACTCCAGCGGCAGTACGCCCATGCCCACCAGGTTGGTACGGTGAATACGCTCGAAGCCTTCGGCGACGATCGCCTCGACACCGGCCAGGCGCACACCCTTGGCCGCCCAGTCACGGGACGAACCCTGGCCGTAGTCGGCACCGGCGACGATGATCAGCGGCTGCTTGCGATCCATGTAGGTCTCGATCGCCTCCCACATGCGGGTGACCTTGCCTTCCGGCTCGATACGCGCCAGCGAGCCCTGCTTCACGCTGCCGTCTTCCTTGCGCACCATTTCGTTGAACAGCTTGGGGTTGGCAAAGGTAGCGCGCTGGGCGGTCAGGTGGTCGCCACGGTGGGTAGCGTAGGAGTTGAAGTCCTCCTCCGGCAGGCCCATCTTCGCCAGGTACTCGCCGGCAGCGCTGTCGAGCATGATGGCGTTGGACGGCGACAGGTGGTCGGTGGTGATGTTGTCCGGCAGCACTGCCAGCGGGCGCATGCCGCGCAGGGTACGTTCACCGGCCAAGGCACCTTCCCAGTATGGCGGGCGGCGGATGTAGGTGCTCATCGGGCGCCAGTCGTACAGCGGCGCCACCTTCGGCCCACGGTCTTCCTCGATGGCGAACATCGGGATGTACACCTTGCGGAACTGCTCCGGCTTGACCGCGGCACGCACCACGGCGTCGATCTCTTCGTCGCTGGGCCAGATGTCCTTGAGGCGGATTTCCTTGCCATCGACCACGCCCAGCACATCCTTCTCGATGTCGAAGCGGATGGTACCGGCGATGGCGTAGGCCACCACCAGTGGCGGCGAAGCGAGGAAGGCCTGCTTGGCATACGGGTGGATCCGCCCGTCGAAGTTGCGGTTGCCCGACAGCACGGCGGTGGCGTACAGGTCACGGTCGATGATTTCTTGCTGGATCACCGGGTCCAGGGCGCCGGACATGCCGTTGCAGGTGGTGCAGGCGAAGGCGACGATGCCAAAACCGAGCTGTTCCAGCTCCTTCTCCAGCCCGGCCTCTTCCAGGTACAACTGCACGGCCTTGGAGCCAGGCGCCAGCGACGACTTGACCCACGGCTTGCGGGCCAGGCCCAGCTTGTTGGCATTGCGCGCCAGCAGGCCTGCGGCAATCACGTTGCGCGGGTTGCTGGTGTTGGTGCAGCTGGTGATGGCGGCAATGATCACCGCGCCATCTGGCATCTGCCCTGGCACTTCTTCCCAGCTGCCGGCGATGCCTTTGGCCGCCAGGTCGCTGGTGGCGACGCGGGCATGCGGGTTGGACGGGCCGGCCATGTTGCGCACCACGCTCGACAGGTCGAAGCTCAGGGTGCGCTCGTAGACGGCGCCGCCCAGGCTGTCGGCCCACAGGCCGGTGGCCTTGGCATAGGTTTCCACCAGCTTGACCTGCTGCTCTTCGCGGCCGGTCAGGCGCAGGTAGTCGATGGTCTGCTGGTCGATGGCGAACATCGCCGCAGTGGCGCCATATTCCGGGGCCATGTTGGAGATGGTGGCGCGGTCGCCCAGGGTCAGGGCACGGGCACCCTCGCCGTGGAACTCCAGGTAGGCGCCGACGACTTTCTGCTTGCGCAGGAATTCGGTCAGGGCCAGCACCAGGTCGGTGGCGGTGATGTTCGGCGCCAGCTTGCCGGTCAGCTCGACGCCGACGATTTCCGGCAGGCGCATCCACGAGGCACGGCCCAGCATCACGTTCTCGGCTTCCAGGCCACCCACGCCGATGGCGATCACGCCCAGGGCGTCGACATGCGGGGTGTGGCTGTCGGTGCCGACGCAGGTGTCCGGGTAGGCCACGCCACGGTCGTTGTGGATCACCGGCGACATCTTCTCCAGGTTGATCTGGTGCATGATGCCGTTGCCCGGCTGGATCACGTCGACGTTCTTGAACGCCTTCTTGGTCCAGTTGATGAAGTGGAAGCGGTCTTCGTTGCGGCGGTCTTCGATGGCGCGGTTCTTTTCGAAGGCCTGCGGGTCGAAACCGCCGCACTCGACGGCCAGCGAGTGGTCGACGATCAGTTGCACCGGCACCACAGGGTTGACCTGGGCCGGGTCGCCGCCTTTGTCGGCAATGGCGTCACGCAGGCCGGCGAGGTCGACCAGTGCGGTCTGGCCGAGAATGTCGTGGCACACCACGCGGGCCGGGAACCACGGGAAGTCGAGGTCGCGCTTGCGCTCGATCAGCTGGCCCAGCGAGGCGTCGAGGGTAGCCGGGTCGCAGCGGCGCACCAGGTTTTCGGCGAGTACGCGAGAGGTGTAAGGCAGGCCATCGTAGGCGCCGGGCTTGATGGCCTCGACCGCCGCGCGGGCATCGAAGTAGTCCAGGTCGGTGCCTGGCAGGTGCTTGCGGAATGCAGTGTTCATATCGTTATCAGGCTCGGTCACGGTACGGTCGTGGATAGCTTTCTGGTTGCAGCCCTGTGTCAGCTGTTCCGGCCTCATCGCCGGCAAGCCGGCTCCCACAGGGACTGCACCAGCCTCAGGAGCAGTGCAATACCTGTGGGAGCTGGCTTGCCGGCGATGAGGCCAGAACAGGCCACCCCCACAGGTACGGCCTGTCAGCGCTGTTCGATCGGCACGAACTGGCGCTGCTCGACGCCGACATACTCGGCGCTCGGGCGGATGATGCGGTTGTTGGCGCGCTGCTCGAAGACGTGCGCAGCCCAGCCGGTCAGGCGCGAGCAGACGAAGATCGGGGTGAACAGCTTGGTCGGGATGCCCATGAAGTGGTACGCCGAGGCATGGTAGAAGTCGGCGTTGGGGAACAGGCGCTTCTGCTCCCACATGGTCTTGTCGATGGCTTCGGAAACCGGGTACAGCACCTTGTCACCCACTTCGTCGGCGAGCTGTTTCGACCAGCCCTTGATCACCTCGTTGCGCGGGTCGGACTCTTTGTAGATGGCATGGCCAAAGCCCATGATCTTGTCCTTGCGCTCGAGCATGCGCAGCAGCTCGGCAGTTGCTTCCTGCGGGCTCTGGAAGCGCTCGATCAGCTCCATCGCCGCCTCGTTGGCACCGCCATGCAGCGGGCCGCGCAGCGAACCGATGGCAGCGGTTACGCAGGAGTACAGGTCGGAGAGGGTCGAGGCACAGACGCGGGCGGTGAAGGTCGAGGCGTTGAACTCGTGCTCGGCGTAGAGGATCAGCGACACGTTCATGACCTTGACGTGCAGCTCGCTCGGCTTCTTGCCGTGCAGCAGGTGCAGGAAGTGGCCACCGAGGGTGTCTTCGTCGCTGGTGCAGTCGATACGCACGCCGTTGTGGGTGAAGCGGTACCAGTAGCACATCACCGCCGGGAACAACGCCAGCAGGCGGTCGGTCTTGTCACGCTGGGCCTCGAAGGTCAGCTCGGGCTCCAGGGTACCCAGCACCGAGCAACCTGTGCGCATCACGTCCATCGGGTGGGCGTCACGCGGGATGCGCTCGAGCACTTCCTTCAGGGCTTGCGGCAGGTCCCGCAGGCCCTTTAGCTTGCGCTTGTAGTCGGCCAGTTCGGCTTTGCTCGGCAGCTCGCCGTACAGCAGCAGGTAGGCGACTTCTTCGAACTCGGCACCCGCGGCCAGGTCACGCACGTCGTAACCACGGTAGGTCAGCCCGGCACCGGCCTGGCCCACGGTCGACAGCGCGGTCTGGCCGGCCACCTGGCCGCGCAGGCCTGCGCCACTGAGTACTTTTGCTTCGGCCATGGTGTTTCTCCTTTCTTGAACTTGTTATGGAAATCTAGCTGGCTAATCAGTTTTGCCTGTGCCGGCCTCTTCGCGGGCACGCCCGCTCCTACAGGGACTGCGTGGCACTCCAGGCCTGTGGGGTCCCTGTGGGAGCGGGCGCGCCCGCGAAGAGGCCAGCCGCTCCAATAAAAGCCTTCAGCCCTTCTTCTGGGCAAACAGCGCATCGAGGCTCTGCTCGAAGGCGTGGTAACCAATGGCATCGTAGAGCTCCATGCGGGTCTGCATGGTGTCGATCACGTTCTTCTGCGTGCCGTCGCGGCGCAGCGCGGTGTACACGTTTTCGGCCGCCTTGTTCATGGCGCGGAACGCCGACAGCGGGTACAGCACCAGCGACACGTCGACCGAGGCCAGCTCTTCAGTGGTGTACAGCGGCGTGGCGCCGAATTCGGTGATGTTGGCCAGGATCGGAGCCTTCACCCGGTCGGCGAAGGTCTTGTACATCTGCAGTTCGGTGATGGCTTCCGGGAAGATCATGTCGGCACCGGCCTCGACGCAGGCGGCGGCGCGGTCCAGAGCGGCGTTAAGGCCCTCGACGGCCAGGGCATCGGTACGCGCCATGATCACGAAGCTGTCATCGGTACGGGCATCGACTGCGGCCTTGATGCGGTCGACCATTTCCTGCTGGCTGACGATTTCCTTGTTCGGGCGGTGGCCGCAGCGCTTGGCGCCGACCTGGTCCTCGATATGGATGGCGGCAGCGCCGAACTTGCTCATCGAGCGCACGGTACGGGCAACGTTGAAGGCAGAGGCGCCGAAACCGGTGTCGACATCCACCAGCAGCGGCAGGTCGCACACGTCGGTGATGCGGCGCACGTCGGTGAGTACATCGTCCAGGCCGCTGATGCCCAGGTCCGGCAGGCCCAGCGAACCGGCGGCGACGCCACCACCGGACAGGTAGATGGCCTTGAAGCCGGCGCGCTTGGCCAGCAGGGCATGGTTGGCGTTGATGGCGCCAACCACCTGCAGCGGATGTTCAGCGGCAACGGCGTCGCGGAAACGCTGACCGGGGGTGCTCTTCACAGTCATTTCTCACCTCGTGGGCTGTTGTTGTGGGCGTCCAGGTAATGACGCTCGATATTGCGCTTGGACGCGCCGATGTGGCGGCGCATCAGGAGTTCGGCCAGCTCGCCGTCACGGTCGGCGATGGCATCGAGAATGCGGTGGTGTTCGGCAAAGGCCTGGCGTGGCCGGTTGGGCGTGGCGGAAAACTGGATGCGGTACATGCGCACCAGCTGGTACAGCTCGCCGCAGAGCATCTTGACCAGGGTCTGGTTACCGCTGCCCTGGATGATCCGGTAATGGAAGTCGTAGTCGCCTTCCTGCTGGTAATAGCCCAGTCCGGCCTGGAACGCGGCATCGCGCTCGTGGGTGTCGAGCACCCGGCGCAGTTCGTCGATGTCGGCCTGGCTCATGCGTTCGGCGGCAAGGCGGCAGGCCATGCCTTCCAGCGATTCGCGAATTTCGTACAGCTCGATCAGTTCGGCGTGGTTGAGCGACACCACCCGCGCCCCCACATGCGGCACGCGCACCAGCAGGCGCTGGCCTTCGAGGCGGTGGATGGCCTCGCGTAGCGGCCCGCGGCTGATGCCGTAGGTACGCGCCAGCTCCGGCTCGGAAATCTTGCTGCCGGGGGCGATATCGCCCTTGACGATGGCCGCCTGGATGCGCCGGAAGACGTTTTCGGACAAGGTTTCCGTTTCGTCTGCCAGCACCGGGCTGGGGGTGGATAGGTCCTGCATATTGTCGACACCTTGCAAATCTCTTTGCCAGAAATTAGCTAATTCGACCGCGGCAGTCAAAGACAAAATGAATATTGTCGACAATCGTCTAAGAACGAACTAATGCCAGCGCGGTGCTGTCAGATCGCGCACCGCTGGCGTCAAGGCGCCGGCGTGATAGAATGCCGCGCCTCCGATGGAGTATGGATAGCCTGTCTGTCATCCATTCATGCTGTTGACAGATGAACGAGGAAGCTTGCGCAGTCGCTGCCAGTCGCCTTGCCCTGAACACGGCTCTGAACATGGCTTTGAAAACAGCCCCGAACCTTGCACTGCACCGCGCCAGGAATATGAGACTTACACCCGCATTATTGCTGCTCTGCCTCACCCTGCTGCCGGCCCTTGGCCAGGCCGCAGGCAAGACCGTGTACGGTCTCAACGAATATGCACGCCTGGGCGACCTGGACCTGGAAGTGGCCGCCAAGCTCGACACCGGCGCCAAGACCGCGTCGCTCAGCGCCCGCGACATCAAGCGTTTCAAGCGCAACGGCGAAAGCTGGGTGCGCTTCTACCTGGCCATCGACGCCGCCCATTCGCACCCCATCGAACGCCC
The DNA here is from genome assembly GCF_002113575.1 of Pseudomonas sp. B8(2017). Taxonomy (NCBI): domain Bacteria; kingdom Pseudomonadati; phylum Pseudomonadota; class Gammaproteobacteria; order Pseudomonadales; family Pseudomonadaceae; genus Pseudomonas; species Pseudomonas sp. B8(2017). Next base: position 163,985 of record NZ_NEIO01000009.1, read on the forward strand.
GCTGGCACGCGTAAGCAAGATCAAGCGCCGGGCCGGCGACTATGATGCTGAATCGGGCAAGGCCTACACCGCGCGCCCGGTCATCGAACTTGAAATCTGCATGGGCCAGGCCATGCGCACCATCGAAGTCAACCTCACCGACCGCAGCGCCTTCCAGTTCCCGCTGCTGATCGGCTCCGAGGCGCTCAAGCACTTCGACGCGCTGGTCGACCCAAGCCTTAAATACGCGGCCGGCAAACCTGCCTGTGCCACCGACGCTCCCAAAGCAGAGTAATCCCGATGCGCTCTCTTACCCTCCATCTGAAAGTCCTGATCACCGTGCTGGTGCTGTTGGGCGTGGCGGTCACGGCTTATCAGATCTTCGTACTCGGCATCCCGGTAACCGAGGATGAAACCGACGACCTGTGGAACATCGACGCCAAGGTCGAGTTCGTGGCCAGCACCAAGGACCCGGTCAAGGTGCAGATGTTCGTGCCACCGCTGAACCGCGACTACGTCAGCCTCAACGAGAGCTTCATCTCCAACAACTACGGGGTGAGCGTCAACCGTGCCGACGGCAACCGCAAGGTCACCTGGTCGGCCCGCCGCGCCAGCGGCAACCAGACCCTCTACTACCGCCTGGTGCTGACCAAGCGCTACAGCAACGAGAAAACCACGGTCAAAGGCCCGACCTTCCGTGACAGCCTGGCAGTGGAAGGCCCCGAGAAGATCGCCGCCGAGGCCCTGATGGCGCCGATCCGCCAGCACTCGGCCGACGTCGAGACCTTCGTCAGCGAGACCATCAAGCGGGTCAACAACCTGAACGACGACAACGTCAAGCTGCTGCTGGCCGGCGACACCACGGCCATGAAGAAGGCCCAGGTCATCGACCTGCTGCTGTCGATCGCCCACGTACCGATGGAGAAGGTGCACACCATCCGCCTGGTGGCCGACACCCCGCAAACCCCGGAACTGTGGCTGCGCAGCTTCAACGGCACCGACTGGCTGTACTTCAACCCGGACACCGGCGAGCAGGGCCTGCCCAGCGATCGCCTGCTGTGGTGGACCGGTGACGACAACCTGATCACCGTCGATGGCGGCAAGAAGGCCAACGTTACCTTCAGCATGAACAACAGCGAGATGAACGCCATCCGCCTGGCCAAGCTGACCGACGAGAACACCGACGCCGACTTCCTCGAATATTCGCTGTACGGCCTGCCGCTGCAGACCCAGCAAACCTTCATGATCATGGTGATGATCCCGATCGGCGTGCTGGTGATCCTGGTGCTGCGCAACCTGGTCGGCCTGCAGACCCTGGGTACCTTCACCCCGGTACTGATCGCCCTGGCCTTCCGCGAGACCCAGCTTGGCTTCGGTATCGTGCTGTTCACGGTAATCACCGCCCTGGGCCTGTCGCTGCGCTCGTACCTGGAACACCTGAAGTTGCAGATGCTGCCACGCCTGTCGGTGGTACTGACCTTCGTCGTGGTACTGATTGCCGCCATCAGCCTGTTCAGCCACAAGCTGGGCCTGGAGCGCGGGCTGTCGGTAGCGCTGTTCCCGATGGTGATCCTGACCATGACCATCGAGCGCCTGTCCATCACCTGGGAAGAGCGTGGCGGCGGTCATGCCATGAAAGTGGCCATCGGCACCCTGTTCGCCGCTTCCCTGGCGCACCTGTTGATGATGGTGCCGGAGCTGGTGTACTTCGTGTTCACCTTCCCGGCCGTGCTGCTGATCCTGGTGGGCTTCATGCTGGCGATGGGTCGCTACCGCGGCTACCGCCTGACCGAGCTCGTGCGCTTCAAGGCATTCCTGAAGAAGGCTGACGCCTGATGTTTGGCCTGATCAAGACGTGGAAAGCCCTGGAGGCCCGGGGCATCATGGGTATCAACCGGCGCAACGCGGACTACGTGTTGAAGTACAACAAGCGCCACCTGTACCCGATCGTCGACGACAAGATCATCACCAAGGAGCGCGCCCTGGCGGCCGGCATCCATGTGCCGGAAATGTACGGCATCATCGAGACCGAGAAAGAGATCGAGAAGCTCCACCAGATCATTGGTGGGCGCAGCGATTTCGTCATCAAGCCGGCGCAGGGCGCCGGTGGTGACGGCATCCTGGTGATCGCCGACCGCTTCGAGGACCGTTACCGCACGGTGTCGGGCAAGATCATCAGCCACGAGGAGATCGAGCACCAGATCTCGAGCATCCTCACCGGCCTGTACTCGCTGGGCGGGCACCGCGACCGTGCGCTGATCGAGTACCGGGTCACCCCCGACCAGATCTTCAAGAGCATCAGCTACGAAGGCGTGCCGGACATCCGCATCATCGTGCTGATGGGCTACCCGGTGATGGCCATGCTGCGCCTGCCGACCCGCCAGTCCGGCGGCAAGGCAAACCTGCACCAGGGCGCCATCGGCGTGGGTGTCGACCTGGCCACCGGCGTGACCCTGCGCGGCACCTGGCTGAACAACATCATCAGCAAGCACCCGGACACCACCAACGCGGTGGATGGCGTGCAACTGCCGAACTGGGACGGCTTCATGAAGCTGGCCGCCGGCTGCTACGAGCTGTGCGGCCTGGGCTACATCGGTGTCGACATGGTGCTGGACCAGGACAAGGGGCCGCTGATTCTCGAGCTCAACGCCCGCCCGGGCCTGAACATCCAGATCGCCAACGACTGCGGCCTGACCCAGCGCACCCACGCCATCGAGGCGCACCTGGAAGCGCTGGCCAAGGATGGCATCAGCGAAGATGCCGAACAGCGCGTGCGGGTATCGCAAGGCTTGTTCGGGCACGTGCACCCGCGCTGAAATCGCCGGGGCTGCTGCGCAGCCCATCGCGACACAAGGCCGCTCCTGCAGGATCACGCGATCTCCTGTAGGAGCGGCCTTGTGTCGCGACGGGGCCGCAAGGGCGAAACCCAGTGCTTGAATGTCGCCACAAAGCTAGGCGCATTTCCTGCACAGGTCTACAATCGCCCTCCTCGCTTTTACATCGCCGTCCACACTGATGCCGACCTGTACGCTCCACCCCCTGCCCTACCAGCCCGACCCTGCCGCCTATTTCGCCCGCCTGCGCCAGGCCCCCGGTGCGATCCTGCTGGACAGCGCCCGCCCCGGCGCCGAACGCGGGCGCTTCGACCTGCTCAGCGCCTGGCCGCTGCAACACCTGCAGGCGCAGCCCGACGAAGATGGCCGCACCTTCCTCCAGCGCCTGCGCGCCGGCCTGGCACGACTGGGCCATGCGCAGTTGCCCGCAGGCAGCGAGCTGCCGTTCGCTGGCGGCCTGATCGGCTACCTGAGCTATGACTTCGGCCGCCGCCTGGAACACCTGCCCCGCCTGGCCGTGGACGACCTTGGCCTGCCGGACGCGCAACTGGGGCTGTATGCCTGGGCACTGGTGACCGACCACCAGTGCGCGACCAGCCAACTGGTGTTCCACCCGAGCCTGCCCGGCAGCGAACGGGAACGCCTGATCGCCCTGTTCGAAGGTGTCGACAACGCGGAAAGCGGCAGCTTCCAGCTACTCGCGCCGATGGCCGGCGACCTGCAGCCCGAGCAGTACAAGGCCGCCTTTGACCAGGTGCAGCGCTACATCCAGGCCGGCGACTGCTACCAGATCAACCTTACCCAGCGCTTCCGCGCGCCCTGCCAGGGCGACCCTTGGCACGCTTACCAGGCCCTGCGCAAAGCCTGCCCCACCCCCTTCTCCGGCTACCAGCAACTGGCCGACGGTAGCGCCCTGCTGAGCTTTTCGCCCGAGCGCTTCATCCGCGTCAGCCAGCGCCAGGTGGAAACCCGGCCGATCAAGGGCACTCGCCCGCGCGCCAGCAACCCGGCAGAAGACATGCGCAATGCCGAGGAGCTGCTGCACAGCCCCAAGGATCGCTCGGAAAACCTGATGATCGTCGACCTGCTGCGCAACGACCTGGGGCGTACCTGCGAGATCGGCTCGGTGAAGGTGCCGGAGCTGTTCAGCCTGGAGAGCTACCCCAATGTGCACCACCTGGTCAGCAGCATCACCGGCCAGCTGGCCAGCGACAAGGACGCCCTGGACCTGATCGGCGACAGCTTCCCCGGCGGCTCGATCACCGGCGCGCCGAAGATCCGCGCCATGCAGATCATCGACGAACTGGAGCCGGCACGCCGGGCGCTGTACTGCGGCTCACTGCTCTACGTGGATGTGCGCGGCGAGATGGACAGCTCGATTGCCATTCGCAGCCTGCTGGTCAAGGGTGGACAGGTCAGCTGCTGGGGCGGCGGCGCGGTGGTGGCCGACTCCGAGTGGCAGGCCGAATATGAAGAGTCGATTGCCAAGGTGCGGGTATTGATGGAGACCCTGCAGGGCTTGTGATCGGCGGCGCCTGCTTCGCGGGCTCGCCCGCTCCCACAACTGGCAGATGTGCGCTGTACCTGTGGGAGCGGGCGAGCCCGCGAAGCAGGCGCCGCCGACTCCAAGCCCGCCTACCCCGCCATTTTTTGTTACCATCACCTCACTACGAGCGCACAGCGCCACAGCCACGATGGAAACCGCCTGATGAGCCAACCCTTCGACGTCGCCGCACTGGCCGCGACCTATGCCAACAAGTCCCCGCAGGACATCCTCAAGCTTGCCTTCGAGCACTTCGGTGATGACCTGTGGATCTCCTTCAGCGGCGCCGAGGATGTGGTGCTGGTGGACATGGCCTGGAAGCTGAACAAGCAGGTCAAGGTGTTCAGCCTCGACACCGGCCGCCTGCACCCGGAGACCTACCGGTTCATCGACCAGGTCCGCGAGCAGTACAACCTGCCGATCGAAATCCTCAGCCCCGACCGCGCCAAGCTCGACCCGTTCGTCAAGGAAAAGGGCCTGTTCAGCTTCTACAAGGACGGCCATGGCGAGTGCTGCGGCATCCGCAAGATCGAGCCGCTGCGTCGCAAGCTGGCCACCGTGAGCGCCTGGGCCACCGGCCAGCGCCGCGACCAGAGCCCGGGTACCCGCAGCCAGGTGGCGGCAGTGGAAATCGATAGCGCCTTCTCCACCCCCGAGCGCACCCTGTACAAGTTCAACCCACTGGCGCAGATGACCAGCGAGGAAGTGTGGGGTTATATCCGCATGCTGGAGCTGCCGTACAACAGCCTGCATGAGCGCGGCTTCATCAGCATTGGCTGCGAGCCCTGCACCCGCCCGGTGCTGCCAAACCAGCATGAGCGCGAAGGGCGTTGGTGGTGGGAAGAGTCGACGCAGAAGGAATGCGGGTTGCACGCGGGCAACCTGATCAGCAAGGCATAACACAGCTGGGGCCGCTTCGCGCCCCAATCGCCGGCAAGCCAGCTCCCACAGGAACATCACAAGCCTTCAGGCAACGGTAATCCTGTGGGAGCTGGCTTGCCGGCGATTGGGCCGCAAAGCGGCCCCGTACGATTCTAGATCAGTGCACCGGCAGCTCGACGCCTTCGAACAGGTCTTCCAGCTCTTGCTTGTTGTGGCACTGGATGGCCTTGGCCATCACTTCACGGGTCAGATGCGGGGCGAACTTCTCGATGAAGTCGCACATGAAGCCACGCAGGAAGGTGCCGCGGCGGAAGCCGATCTTGGTGATGCTGGCTTCGAACAGTTCGCTGGCATCCAAGGCCACCAGGTCGCTGTCGAGCTTGGTGTCCACCGCCATCTTGGCGACGATCCCCACGCCCAGCCCCAGCCGCACATAGGTCTTGATCACGTCGGCGTCAGCGGCGGTAAACACCACTTTCGGCGTAAGGCCGCGGTGGTTGAACGCTTCGTCCAGCTTCGAACGGCCGGTGAAACCGAACACGTAGGTAACGATCGGGTATTCGGCGACCGCTTCCAGGGTAAGCTTCGGCAGCTTGGTCAACGGATGACCCTGCGGCACCACCACGCAGCGGTTCCACTTGTAGCACGGCATCATGATCAGGTCGCCGAACAGCTCCAGCGCCTCGGTGGCGATGGCGAAGTCGACCGTACCGTCCGCGGCCATTTCGGCAATCTGCATGGGCGAACCCTGGTGCATGTGCAAGGACACTTCCGGGTACTGCTTGATGAAGTTGCTGATCACCGGCGGCAAGGCATAACGCGCCTGGGTGTGGGTGGTGGCGATGGACAGCGTGCCCTTCTTCTCGTTGGAGAATTCCTGGGCAATCTGCTTGATGCTTTCGACCTTGCGCAGGATTTCGCCAGCGGTATTGATGATGCGCTCACCGGCCGGGGTAACGCGGGTCAGGTGCTTGCCGCTGCGGGCAAAGACTTCAACACCCAGCTCATCCTCGAGCAGGCGGATCTGCTTGCTGATACCTGGCTGGGAGGTATACAGGCTCTGCGCCGTCGCGGAGACGTTGAGGTCATGGTGCGCCACTTCCCAGATGTAGCGCAGTTGTTGAAGCTTCATAGGTTCCCCTCGGTTCAGCGATGAGTCCGCGGCAGCAGGCAGCGACGATATATAACTATATTAGTGGTTCTGGAAATAAATCTAGAACTATTTTGTTACATACCCCCGGAAATGGCCTACGGCCATCTTCATGCTTTCCTACGCCCCAAATGCTGCGCCAGCGGCACCATGTACACCGGTACCGGCGACAGCTGCAGCAGCCGTACCGCCGTGCGCCCCAATGGCACATCCACGCCGGCGCCAGCACTGTGGCTACCGAAAATCAGCAGGTCGACGCTCAGCCGCTGTGCCTGGTCGAGGATCACCTGCGCCGGGTCGCCCTGGCGTACTCGCACCGCCTTGATCACCGCCAGGTCGGCCTCCTCGCCCAGTTCGTCGCGAAAGTTTTCCAGCACACGCTGCTCGATATTGGCCATCACCGTGTTCACCCCCTGGCTGTGCAGCTGGTCGAGCGTCTGTTCATCGAGGTAGCTTTGCAGAAGAGATTCAGCGAACTGGCCCATGGGCTCTACCGCGTGGATCACATACAACTCGGCGCCGAATGTGCGGGCCAGCGCCAGCGCGTGTTGCATGACAAAAGGGGCGTAGACACCGAGGTCGGTGGCGTACAGCATGGAGTGGATCATTCGACCTCCTCGACTGCCGCTGCGGCAGAGCAAGCTTCAGCTTAGCAGCGCGCCGGACGCACGCTTTGCCGTCCGGCGTGCTGCTGATGCGGGCTGGAGGGCCCTGGCGGGCCAGAGCCACCCTCAGCGGGGCTGTTCGCCCCGATCGATGAACGCCAGCGCCTGGTACAGCATCTCCATGCGCGGCAAGTGGCAGCCTGCCGCACGCGCCTGTGCCAACGGCTCGGCATAGATGGCCTGCAGCTCCAGCGGGCGCTTGTGGACATGGTCGTGGTACATGCTGGGCCAGTAGTCGGGCATGCGCTCGGTCACCTGGAACAGGTGCTCGGCATACCCCTCGGGCAACACATGGCCACACGCCGCCGCCCCCTGCACCACCTCGGCCATCAAGGCCTGGATCAGGGCGCGGCCATGACTGTCGGCCATCAGCGGCGTGGTGCTGGCGCCGAGCAGCACCGACAGGCCGTTGTAGGGCACGTTCCACACCAGCTTCTGCCAGCGTGCCTGGGCCAGGTCGGGCATGGCCTGCGAGTCGATGCCCGCAGCCCGGAACAGCTCCGCGCCTTCATTGACCAACTCGGCACCACCATCGTTGGCCGGCCCGCTGTGGTAGCCGAGGTTGACCGCGCCCAAGGCCTGGTGGCGGATCACGCCGGGTGCCTGGCGGTTCACGCAGATGAAACACAGGCCGCCGAGCAGGTGCATGTCGCTGCGCAAGGCCGGGCGCAACTGCTCCTCCACGCCCAGGCCGTTCTGCAGCAGCACCACCTTGGCGCCCGGTGCGGCCGCCTGCACGATCAGCGGCGCCAACTGGTCATTGCTGGTGGCCTTGGCCCCCACCAGCAGCCAGTCGCAGGGCGGCATGTCGGCGGCACTGGCATAGGCCTGCACCTTCATCTGCAAGTTGCCATGCACGGCACTGTCCAGGGTCAACCCCTGCTCGCGGACAACCTCGTACTCGCTGCGCAACAGGAAATGCACATCGAAGCCGGCCCGGACCAGCATCAACCCATAGAAGCCGCCGATGGCGCCACTGCCGATGATGCCGATACGTGGTGTGTGCGGATGCATGCCGATCTCCAGGTAAAAGTCAGCCCTCTTTTTACACAGGTTGCGCAGCGCTGGGCAGCCCATGCACGGCAAACACCTGCCATCTCGGAAAAACCCCACACGGACTGGGCCCAGCCCATTGTCGCGCCACCTGTAACGCGCTAAGGTTCGGCTCCCCGCTGCGATTATTCTTGCTGCTGGGCCGCACGGGGATAGTTGGCGGCCGGCACCCGTGACCTGACGAGTAACACGATGGCTGATTTACCGATCGATGACTTGAACGTTGCCTCCAACGAGACCCTGATCACCCCCGATCAGCTCAAGAAGGAAATCCCCCTCAGCGCCAAGGCCCTGCAGACCGTTACTGCTGGCCGTGAAGTGGTGCGCAATATTCTCGACGGCAAGGACCATCGCCTGTTCGTCGTGGTCGGCCCTTGCTCGATCCACGACATCAAGGCCGCCCACGAGTACGCCGAGCGCCTGAAAGTGCTGGCCGAGGAAGTGTCCGACACGCTGTACCTGGTCATGCGCGTGTACTTCGAAAAACCGCGCACCACCGTCGGCTGGAAAGGCCTGATCAACGACCCGTACCTGGATGACTCGTTCAAGATCCAGGATGGCCTGCACATCGGCCGCAAGCTGCTGCTGGACCTGGCCGAAATGGGCCTGCCGACCGCCACCGAAGCGCTCGACCCGATTTCCCCGCAGTACCTGCAGGACCTGATCAGCTGGTCGGCCATCGGCGCCCGCACCACCGAATCGCAGACCCACCGCGAGATGGCTTCGGGCCTGTCCTCGGCAGTCGGCTTCAAGAACGGCACCGACGGCGGCCTGACCGTTGCCATCAACGCCCTGCAGTCGGTGTCCAAGCCGCACCGCTTCCTCGGCATCAACCAGGAAGGCGGCGTGTCGATCGTCACCACCAAGGGCAACCCGTACGGCCACGTGGTACTGCGCGGCGGCAACGGCAAGCCGAACTACGACTCGGTCAGCGTCGCCCTCTGCGAGCAGGACCTGGCCAAGGCCAAGATCAAGGCCAACATCATGGTCGATTGCAGCCACGCCAACTCCAACAAGGACCCGGCCCTGCAACCGCTGGTGATGGAGAACGTCGCCAACCAGATCCTCGAAGGCAACCAGTCGATCATCGGCCTGATGGTCGAGAGCCACCTGAACTGGGGCTGCCAGTCGATTCCGAAGAACCTGGACGAGCTGCAATACGGCGTGTCGATCACCGATGCCTGCATCGACTGGTCGGCTACCGAGAAGACCCTGCGCAGCATGCGTACCAAGCTGAAGGATGTGCTGCCGCAGCGCAAGCGCGGCTGATGCGATAAAGAGCGGGGCCGCTTCGCGCCCCATCGCGACACAAGGCCGCTCCTACAGGGTTATGCGATTTCCTGTAGGAGCGGCCTTGTGTCGCGATGGGCTGCGAAGCGGCCCCGCTTTTTTTACAGAATCAGACCTTGCTCGAATGCCGCTGCTGGCGCTCCATGTAGCGCTCCACGTACGAGCAGGACGGAATCACCGTGTAGCCCATCTGTTCAGCGTACTCCAGGGCCCGTTCGGTCAGGGCGGCAGCAATCCCGCGGCCACGCAGGGCGTTGGGTACGAAGGTGCGATAGATGTCCAGCGTCTGCTTGCCCAGGTCCATGTACGTCAGATAGGCACGATGACCGTCCACGTTGGTCTCGAACTGATGACCGGCCTGGTCATGGTGGATGGTCAGCGCTTCGCTCATCACTACTCCTCGCAGGTCTTCTCGGCAGACCCATACCTTAACCGATGGTGGTTTATCCGGCACAGAATCCTCTACGCCACCTGTTGCCCCCTTCGACCACTGGACGATTGCAATCGTTCGGATCCTCTGGCACTCACAAGATAGTAGGCGCCGCAGGCGGGATTGCTCAAGGTGGTGGCGGTTAAAAATGGCGAAAATGCAGCCAGATGCCATTCTTGGCAACGCGCCAGGCAGCCACCGGATGTACTAGGGCTTAAGACGCCGAAGGACAGTTAAAGTCACCCTTAGTTCAACAAAAAAGTTCCTGTACTACAGTCGCTTGCGAACCCTGTACGTTTTTTTCACAGGCGTGTCGCAAATCTTGTCGGAAAGGCGTCAAGCAACATTTTTTTTGCAGTTCTTGCGCTTAGTCAGTTTACTTACTACAAGTAATGGGTACTATGTACGCCGGCCAGTTTCTCTTTTCCGAGAGATGGCTATTTAATAGAAAGTCCTTGAAGGGGAACACGATGAACAACGTTCTGAAATTCTCTGCTCTGGCTCTGGCCGCAGTTCTGGCTACCGGTTGCAGCAGCGTATCCAAAGAAACCGAAGCTCGTCTGACTGCGACTGAAGACGCAGCAGCTCGCGCTCAAGCTCGTGCAGACGAAGCCTACCGTAAGGCTGACGACGCACTGGCAGCCGCTCAGAAGGCTCAGCAGACCGCTGACGAAGCCAACGAGCGCGCTCTGCGTATGCTGGACAAAGCCAGCCGCAAGTAATAATCCTCACGGATTGTTATGGAGCCGACCCACTTGTGGGTCGGCTTTTTTATTGCCTGCGCACAAGGCAAACGCGCCACGCAGAAACGAAAAGGCCTGCACTAAGGCAGGCCCGGGTGTGTCGCAATTACCTTACTGCAGTTCGGGCGGAATGCTCGAAACCATCGGTGCGCCACCCTGGTTTTCGGTCGGCACGGCAATTTCCACCGGCATGCCATCTTCCGCGGCCACCACGTCACGCACCATGTCCCAGTTCATGCGCAGGTTATTGGCCAGGTCTTCACGCTTGAGCAAGGCGTTGATAACAGCAGTGTGTTTATCGACCACCGACGGATTACCCTGGTCGTCCAGCGGCGTGTGCGCCTCCAGATAGACCTTGCCGCCACTGATACCAAACTTGTAGGGCTCGTTGATGATGCGCACCGGCGTACCCACCGGCACCATCTTCGACAGTTCCAGCACGTTGTTGTTGAGCATGCGGAAGCAACCGTGGCTGGTACGCATGCCAATGCCGAACTTCTTGTTCGAACCATGGATCAGGTAGCCCGGCACGCCGAGGGTGAACTTGAACGGCCCCAGCGGGTTGTCCGGGCCAGCCGGCACCACGCTCGGCAGGATGTCGCCGTCAGCCGCGTGTTCGGCACGGATCGACGCTGGCGGAGTCCAGGTCGGGTTCGGCGTCTTGGCGGTGATCTTGGTATTGGCGATCGGCGAGCCCCAGCCTTCACGGCCAATGCCCAGCGGGAAGGTATGCACCACGCTCTGCCCTTTCGGGAAGTAGTACAGGCGGTACTCGGCCAGGTTGATGACGATGCCCTCACGCGGGCCCGGCGGCAGGATGTAGCGGGTCGGCAGGATGATCTCGGTGCCGGCACCTGGCAGCCATGGGTCCACGCCCGGGTTGGCGGCGATCATTTCCAGGTAGCCGAGGTCGTTGGCAGTGCCGATATCGGCGAACGTGTCCTCGTACTTTGCCTTGATCACATGCACCTGGCCGATGATGTCTTCACCGGGTGGTGGCAGTGGCAGCTCCAGCGCAGCAGCGGGGCCTGCTACCAGCAGGGCGGCCAGGGACAGGCTACGGGTGACGGCAGGAAAGCGCGGCAACATCCGGTAAATCCTTCGAAAGGTGGGTCAAGAGAATCGATTGTACACCTGCACCGATGCAAGCGGGAGGCATTGGCGCCATGCAAGCGTTCCAGATGATGAAAGGTGCGGTGTTCAGGCGCCCTGCAGCTCCGGCCACACCGGGCGCATGCCGCGCCGCTGGGCATCGAGGATGGCGCGGCACAGGTCGCACAGGCGGCCGTCGCGGTAGATCGAGCGCGCCACTCCCGACCAGCGCGGTTGCGCCGGCAGCAGGCCACCGCACAGAGTGCGGTCGGCCGGTACGCCCAGCTCGAGCTGGCGGGCCACGAGGTGGACGCGGATTTCCTGGCAGGCGAACAGGTCGAGCTGCTCATCAGGCTCGATCAGTTGGTAGGCATACAGGGACCAGGCAGGGCGCGGCATCGGTGGCACTCGAAACGGGGGGCGCAACATTAGCCGAAAGCCGGCGCCGTTTAAAGCGTCACAGCAAGGGTTTTATCGCCGGCCAGGCATTTTCCAGCAGGCGCTGCTGGGCAGCCTGGGCCGGGTGAATGCCATCCGCCTGCATCAACTCAGGCACGCCCCCTACCCCCTCGAGGAAAAACGGCACCAGCGGCACCTGTTTTTCTGCCGCCAGCTGTTCATACGCCTGGGCGAAGGCGGTGGTGTAGCGCACGCCATAATTGGGTGGCAGGCGCATGCCAAGCAGCACCACCTTGGCACCGGCCTTGCGCGAACTTTCAATCATCGAGGCAAGATTTTGTTGCAATTGCGCTGGCGACTGCCCGCGCAAGCCATCGTTGCCACCCAGCTCCAGCACCACCAGGCTCGGCTTGTGCGCTGCAAGCAGCGCCGGCAGCCGCGCCTGGCCACCTGCACTGGTGTCGCCGCTGATCGATGCATTGACCACTTTGTCGTCGAAACCTTCGTCCCGCAGGCGGGTCTGCAACAGGGAGACCCAGCCCTGGCGGGTATCCAGGCCAAAACCGGCGCTGATACTATCGCCGACAACCAGCAGTGTTCCCGCCGCCGCGCTCTGGGCCAGGCAATACAGGGCCAGACCGGCACTCAACCACCACACTCGCATCGGATTCTCCATGGGCCCCAGCATTCTCGTTGCGCAGAACCTTAGCAAAGTGGTCCCCAGCGCGGAAGGTGACCTGACCATCCTGCACGCGCTGTCCCTCGACCTGGCCCAGGCCGACAGCCTGGCCATCGTCGGCGCCTCGGGCTCGGGCAAGTCGACCCTGCTCGGCCTGCTCGCCGGCCTCGACCAGCCCAGCGCCGGCAAGGTCATCCTCGCTGGCCACGACCTGGGGCCGCTGGATGAAGACCAGCGCGCGCGGGTGCGCGCCGAACATGTGGGCTTCGTGTTCCAGTCGTTCCAGCTGCTCGACAGCCTCAACGCCCTGGAAAACGTCATGCTGCCGCTGGAGCTGGACGGCCGCCGCGATGCCCGCGAACACGCGCGCACCCTGCTCGAACGGGTCGGCCTGGGCAAGCGCCTGAGCCACACCCCGCGCCAGCTTTCGGGCGGCGAACAGCAACGGGTGGCCATTGCCCGTGCCTTCGCCGCGCAACCGGCAGTGCTGTTCGCCGACGAACCGACCGGCAACCTCGACAGCCACACCGGCGAGCGCATCAGCGACCTGCTGTTCGAACTGAACAAGGAACGCGGCACCACCCTGGTGCTGGTTACCCATGACGAACGCCTGGCCCGGCGCTGCCGCCGCCAGATCCGCCTGGATGCGGGCCGCCTGGTGGCCCCGGTGGAGGCCTGATGAACCACATGCCGCTGTCCCGCCTGTGCGGCCTGGCCCTGCGCCAGTTGCTGCGCGACATTCGCGCCAGCGAAGTGCGCGTGCTGTTCTTCGCCCTGCTGGTAGCGGTCGCGGCCAGCACTGCCATCGGCTATTTCGGTGCCCGCCTCAACGGCGCCATGCAACTGCGCGCCAGCGAGTTCCTCGGTGCCGACCTGGTGCTGCAGGGCAGTGCCCCGGCCCGCGACCAGCAGATAGACGCCGGCAAGGCGCTTGGCTTGCGCCACGCCCAGGTGGTCGAGTTCACCAGCGTGGTCGGCGGCGACAACGGTATCCAGCTGTCCAGCGTCAAGGCTACTGATGGTGCCTACCCGTTGCGCGGGCAAGTGCGCAGTGCCGCGGAGCCCTATGCCGCAGAAACTCCGGGCGGCGGCCCGGCACCTGGCGAAGCATGGGTCGAGCCACGCCTGTTGGCGGCACTGGGGCTGAAGGTTGGCGACAGCATCGACGTGGGCATGAAGACGCTGCGCATGAGCCGCGTACTGACCTACGAACCGGACCGCGCCAACAACTTCTACAGCCTTACCCCACGGGTAATGATGAACCTGGCCGACCTGCAGGCGACCGGCGTGATCCAACCGGGCAGCCGGGTCACCTACCGCGACCTGTGGCGCGGCGATGCCGAAGCGTTGGCCCAGTACCGCGGGGCACTGAAAAAGGACCTGGCCGCCAACCAGCGCCTGCGCGACACCCGCGATGGCAACCAGCAGGTCGGCGGCGCCCTGGGCAAGGCCGAGCGCTACCTGAACATGGCCAGCCTGGTGGCGGTGCTGCTGGCAGGCGTCGCCGTTGCCCTGTCGGCCAGCCGCTATGCCGCACGCCGCCTGGACGCCAGCGCCCTGCTGCGCTGCCTGGGCCTTTCGCGCCGCCAGGCACTGGGCCTGTACTGCCTGCAATTGGCCATGCTCGGCCTGGTCGCCGCGCTGGCCGGCGCCCTGCTCGGCTGGCTGGCCCAGCTGGGCCTGTTCCGCCTGCTGCATGGCCTGCTGCCAAGCGTGGTGCCTGCAGGCGGCATCGTCCCGGCCCTGGCTGGCATCGCCACCGGGCTGGTGGCCCTGGCCGGCTTCGCCCTGCCGCCAATTGCCGCGCTGGGCCAGGTGCCGCCGCTGCGCGTGCTACGCCGCGACCTGCTGCCGATACCGCCCAGCAGCTGGCTGGTGTACGGCGCGGCCCTGTTCGCCCTGGGCCTGATCATGTGGCGCCTGAGCCTCGACCTGCTGCTCACCTTCGCCCTGCTCGGGGGCGGCCTGCTCGCCGCGCTGCTGCTCGGTGGCCTGCTGCTGCTCGGTTTGCGCAGCCTGCGCCAATTGCTGGCCGGGGCCCCGCTGACCTGGCGCCTGGGGCTGGGCCAACTGCTGCGCCACCCCATGGCCGCTGCCGGCCAGGCCCTGGCCTTCGGCCTGATCCTGCTGGCCATGGCCCTGGTCGCGCTGCTGCGCGCGGAACTGCTCGACACCTGGCAAGCGCAGCTGCCCAAGGATGCACCCAACCATTTCGCCCTGAACATCCTGCCGGATGACCGTGAGCCCTTCGCCCAACACCTGCAGCAGGTCAATGCCACCTCGGCACCGCTATACCCGGTGACACCCGGCCGCCTGGTGCGCATCAACGAGCAACCGGTGCAGCAGGTGGTCAGCAAGGACTCGGCAGGCGAGCGCGCCGTGCAGCGCGACCTCAGCCTGACCTGGGCAGCCGAACTGCCCGAAGGCAATACATTGACGGGCGGCAACTGGTGGCAGGCGTTGCCCGCCGAAGATGAAATCCCCGGTGTGTCGGTGGAGGCGGAACTGGCCAGCAGCCTGAAGCTGCAACTGGGCGACCTGCTGACCTTCGACATCGGCGGCCAGCAGCGCCAGGCCCGGGTCAGCAGCCTGCGCAGCGTGCACTGGGACAGCTTCCAGCCGAACTTCTACATGATCTTCCAGCCCGGCACGTTGCAGGGGTTGCCGACCACCTACCTGACCAGCTTCTATCTGGCACCGGGCCATGACCTGGATGTGGTGGCGCTGTCACGGGCATTTCCGGCGGTGACCATCCTGCAGGTGGACGCCTTGCTCGATCAGCTGCGCAGCATCCTCGCCCAGGTGACCCTGGCGGTGGAGTATGTGTTGCTGTTCGTGCTGGCAGCCGGGTTGGCGGTGCTGTTCGCTGGCTTGCAGGCGACGCTGGACGAGCGCATCCGCCAGGGCGCCTTGCTGCGCGCGCTGGGCGCGGCGCGGCCCTTACTGGTCAAGGCGCGGCGGATCGAGTTCGGCTTGCTGGGTGCAGCCAGCGGCTTGCTGGCGGCGGTCGGGTGCGAGCTGATTACCCTGGTGCTGTACCGCTATGCCTTCGACCTGCAATGGAGCCCGCATGTGTGGTTGCTGCTGTTGCCGCTGGCAGGGGCGCTGCTGGTAGGTGGTGCGGGGGTGCTGGGGACGCGACGGGCGTTGAATGCCAGCCCGTTGGCGGTCTTGCGGGAAGGGTGAGACTTACCTGTCAGGGCCCTATCGCCGGCAAGCCAGCTCCCACCTCGACCGAATCGGCCTCGAGGCATGCGCTATCCCTGTGGGAGCTGGCTTGCCGGCGATAGGGCCATAACAGGCAACATCAGATCACTGCCCGTAGCTGATGCTGTTCACATACCAGGTCGCTTCACCGGTAGGTGTGTGCACCACCACCTCATCACCCTCCTCCTTCTTCAGCAAGGCACGAGCCATGGGCGAGTCGATCGAGATGTAGTCATTGCGCCCATAGATCTCGTCATACCCGACAATGCGAAACTTCATGGTCTCGCCCTCGTCGTTCTCGATCTCCACCCAGGCACCGAAAAACACCTTGCCCTCCTGCTGCGGCGAGTAGGCCACCACCTTCACATCTTCAAGACGCTTGCGCAGGTAACGTACCCGGCGGTCGATCTCGCGCAGCAGCTTCTTGTTGTACTGGTAGTCGGCATTCTCGCTGCGGTCGCCCAGCGATGCCGCCCAGGTAACCTTCTGGGTAATCTCCGGGCGGTATACCCGCCACAGGTGGTCCAGTTCTTTCTTCAGCGCCTCATGGCCTTCCGTGGTGATGATGTTGGTACTCAACAGCGCGCTCCTCAGCGGCGGGTAATCAGGCCTTGGCGCGCGATACGGGTGAGGTGGCCGATGATTTCGGCGGCCTCGTCCGGCGCCGGGGCCTGGATCACGGCCAGGTCGAAACGGTCATTGCCATACTGTGCGAGGTGGCAGCCGGTATCGGCGAACTGGATCAGAAATGCACGCGCCTGGCCCTTGCGCCGGGACAGGCCTTCAAGGTGACGTAAAAGAGTGGGTTGATGCTGGCCGCCGAGCAGGATGCGCGGTGTGCGGGACGCCTGGCTGGCAGGCAAGGGGCTCAAACAGACACTGGTACGTGGGCAACTCATGGAGCTTCTCTCCGCCTCGCGAATCCCGCTGGGCAGCGGTGGGAGGCGTCACCGAACCAGCGCTTTAGCGGTATTTCGGATGACCCGGAGAGGGGCTTTCCTGCGCCCCGCAAGTAGCTGTTTAAATCGGCGCAGACGGTATGCTAGAGCTACAAGCGGCAAGATACAAGCCTCAAGCCGAAAGTGATCGGCCTGAGGCTTGTATCTTGGCATTTGCGGTGGATCAGCGGGCGATCAGGCGGTCCAGCGAGAAGCGGCCAGCGCCTTCGATCAGTACCGCGACGGTGCCAGCCAGCAGGGCCAGGCCGAACTCATAGCCGTTGTTGGACATGAACAGGCCGTTGCCGATGTGCACCGAGAGGATCGCCACCACCAGGGTCACCGCCAGCACCAGGGCCGCCGGGCGGGCCAGCAGGCCGATCACCAGGGCCAGGCCGCCGAAGAACTCGGCACTACCAGACAACAGGGCCATCAGGTAACCCGGAGCCAGGCCGATGCTCTCCATCCATTGGCCGGTGCCTTCCAGGCCATAGCCACCGAACATGCCGAACAGTTTTTGCGCGCCATGCGCAATGAAGATGATGCCGACCAGGATACGGATAACGCTCAGGCCAGCGCCGGCGCGGGTGGAGAACAGAGCGTTGAGGGTAGCGTTGTTCATGTCGAAGACTCCTTGAAGCGGGGAAGTTGTGTTGGGATGAGCGCCATCATAATCGATTCGATAGATATGAAAATCGCAAAAAACCCAACATAACAATCGACAAAATAGATTTGTCAGCGTTTAGCCACACGCTCCAGCGCGGCACGCTCCCGGTTGAACGCTACAAAGTACTTGTTGACGCTATTGACGAAGTTGACTGGCCCCATGCCCACCTGCTCCATGGCGATACGTTCGGTCTGGAAAAACCACTGGTCGCCATTCAGCCCGCGCCGCCGCGCTTCGGCGCGCATGGCCTGGACGCGCTCGGGGCCCAGGTTGTAGGCCGCCAGCACGAAGGCCATGCGCTCGCGCTCGTTGATCTTGGCGCTGGCAAAGAACTTGCGCCGGATCAGCGCCAGGTAACGGGCGCTGGCCTGGACATTGCCATCCACCGTGGCGGTGTTGCTCACCCCCACGCGCTGCGCCGCCGAAGGGGTGATCTGCATCAGGCCATGGGCCCCTCCGGCACCGCGCGCTGCCGGGTTGAGCGTCGACTCCTTGAAGGCCAGCGCGGCCAGGTTGAGCCAGTCGATCTGCTGCGCCTCACCGTGTTTCTGCAGCACCGCCCGCAGCGCGGTCAGGCGCTGGCGATTCTTGCTGGCCAAGGGGTCGTGCACCCGGTACTGGCGGCGGTAGATGCGCTCGAACGCGGCGTCCTGGTTGTCCGGTGCGCGGTAGCCCTGCAGAAAGCGATCGACCGTGGCCTGCAACTGCGGCGCATCGGGCCTCACATACCAACGCATGGCTTGCGGCGCCCCCAGCTTTACGCGGCTGTCCAGGCGCAGGCGCGGCATCACCCGGGCCCAGCGCCGGGCGATCGGCTGCTCGACCACGGTCAGGTGATAGATGCCGGCCTGGACCATTTCCAGCACATCCTCCACCGCCAAGGTCGAGTCGACCCACTCCACCTTGATCGGCGCGCGCTTGCGCAGCGCCAGCTGCTGGTTTACCTGCTGGATCAACGAGCCAGCGGCGCTGGCGCTGGTCAGGGCCACGGTACGCCCGGACAACTGCTCGACATGGCTGAAGCTGCGTTCGCCCTTGCGCCCCACCAGCAGCAGCGGCACCTGGTCGAGCACCGGCGCGCTGCTGCTGACCCCACGCACCACGGCGGGGTCGAGCAGTTCACCCGGCGCGGCCAGGTCACCCTCGCCCCGGGCCAGGGCGCCGAGCAACTGCTCCTTGGCCCGCGGGATCAGCTTGAGCTGGATCTCCTGGCCGTCGGCGGCGCGGCCATTGAGGTAATGTTCCAGGGCACGCAGGCGATAGTATTCGATGCCGACCGGCTCGCCCTTGACCTCACCGGAGCTGTTGCGGCTCTGGTTGACCAGCACCCGCAGCACCTGGCTGGTGCGAATTTGTTGCAGGTCACGGACCTTGGCCGGCGCGATGTTCTGCTGCGGTCCCGGCACGCGCGCGTGGGCAGGCCCGGTCAAGGTCAGCCCAAGCGTCAGCAGGAAAATGAGCCAGCATCGCTGCATGCGAAAACGTGTCCGTGGTCGGTGGGCGGCATCCATGGGGTTGCACCGCCAAGAGAGAAATGACGGTAAAAGACCACGGCAACAGCATGAAGTTCTTGGTTTTTTCAGAAAAACACGGTTTTTGCTATGCTGGCCGCCCCGCGGCACGAGATAGCACCATGCAACTGATCGATATCGGCGTCAACCTGACCAACAGCAGTTTCCACGACCAGCAGGCGGCAATCGTCGAGCGCGCCCTTGAGGCCGGGGTCACGCAGATGGTGCTGACGGGCACCAGCCTGGCGGTCAGCGAACAGGCGCTGGAGCTGTGCCAGCAACTGGATGCGAGCGGCGCGCACCTGTTCGCCACGGCAGGGGTACACCCTCATGATGCCAAAACCTGGGATGCCGGCAGCGAGCGCCAGTTGCGCCAGTTGCTGAATGAAACACGCGTGCGCGCCGTGGGCGAATGCGGCCTGGACTTCAACCGCGACTTCTCCCCTCGCCCGCTGCAGGAAAAAGCCCTGGAGGCACAGTTGGCACTGGCTGCCGAGCTGCGTCTGCCGGTGTTCCTGCACGAACGCGACGCCAGCGAACGCCTGCTGGCGATCCTCAAGGATTACCGCGACCACCTGACCGGCGCAGTGGTGCACTGCTTTACCGGCGAGCGCGACGCGCTGTTCGCCTACCTGGACATGGACCTGCACATCGGCATTACCGGCTGGATCTGCGACGAACGCCGTGGCACCCACCTGCACCCGCTGGTAGGCAACATTGCCGAGGGGCGGCTGATGCTGGAGAGCGATGCGCCTTACCTGCTGCCGCGCAGCCTGCGGCCCAAGCCGAAGAACGGGCGCAACGAACCAGCGTTCCTGCCAGAGGTGTTGCGTGAAGTGGCCTTGCACCGGGGCGAGTCGACCGAACAGACGGCGGCGCATACCACGGCAACGGCGCAGGCGTTTTTCCGACTCCCCTGAACCCGTCGCGTTCTCCTGTAGGAGCGGCCTTGTGTCGCGAAAGGGCCGCAACGCGGCCCCGGCAATCTATGCGGCGAAGCTGAAAACCTGGGGGCGCTTCGCACCCCTATCGCGACACAAGGCCGCTCCTACAAAAGCGCGTCAGAACTTGCGGCAGAACTTTCTTGACGCACATCAAGAAAGGCCCTGGCTTGCGCAGGCACAATGATGGCACCTTGCCAATATTGTTCACGCTCAACTCAGAGAAGACCTGCCCATGGGTGCCTGGCTTAGCAATGTTTCCCTGAAGTACAAGTTCTGGGCCGTCAACGCGGTGGCCTTTGTCACGACCTTGCTGCTGGTGCTCTATGCCGTGCACCTGGAGCAACGCGCCCGCGCCGAGGCCGCGCAGGCCCAGGCGGCCGCGCAGGCCCAATTGCTGGCTGCCTGGCCGGCCGGCCAGCCGCTACCCCGGCCGGCCAACGTCATCAGCTGGTCAGCCGGGCAAACGCCCACCTTCGCGGATGAACCCCTCGAGGCCTTGCGCAATGCCCAAGGCTGGGTCGAACTGCCCGCCGCCCGGCTCTTGGGCAACAACCCGCTACAAGGCGCGCAGGTGCTGCGCAACGGCGATCAGCAAATGGCCGTGCTGGCCCAGTCGCCAAGCCTGCGCCAGGTGTTCTTCGACCGCTTCAGCAACTACGCGGTATGCGTGCTGATCCTGATGCTGGCCATGCTCGGCGCCTCGCAGCTGCTGATCCGCTTCCTGCTCAGCCAGCTCAACACGCTCAAGGATGTGATGCTGCACGTGGAAAAAACCGGCGACCTGTCGGCCCGCGTACCGCTGGCCTGTGGCGACGAGGTCGGCCAGATGGCCGGGGCCTTCAATGCCATGCAGGCGACCTACCACCGCGTGGTCAGTACCGTCGCCCACACCGCAGCGCAACTGGACTCCGGTGCCGCGCGCCTGGCTGCGAGCATGAGCGACGTGCGCCACGGCATGCTCGGCCAACAGAGTGAGACCGACCAGGCCGCTACCGCCATCAACGAAATGTCGGCGACGGTGCACCACATCGCCCAGCACGCCGGCGCCACCCGTGACCTGTCACAAACCGCCGACACCCTGGCCGGTAGCGGCCAGGAGGTGGTCAGCCGGGTGCAGGACTCGATTTCCGGGCTGTCCAGCGGCGTTCAGCAAACTGCCGAGATGATTCGCCAGCTGGCCGAAGACAGCCAGAAGATCAATGGCGTGGTCAGTGTGATCCACAGCATCGCCGAGCAGACCAACCTGCTGGCGCTCAATGCCGCCATCGAAGCAGCGCGCGCCGGCGACCTGGGCCGCGGGTTTGCCGTGGTGGCCGATGAAGTGCGCAACCTTGCCAAGCGCGTGCAAAACTCCACCGACGAGATCACCACCATGGTCTCGGCCCTGCAGTCGGGCACCCGCGATGCAGTGGATTTCATGCAGGAAAGCTCGTACAAGGCCGACGACTGCGTCAGGCAGGCCCAGGAGGCCGGCGAAGCACTGGCCGAGATTACCGGTGCCGTGGCGCAGATGCGCGAAAGCAACACCCAGATTGCCGTGGCAGCCGAGCAGCAAAGCCAGGTGGCCGAGGAAATGAACCGCGCCGTGGTGAGTATTCGCGATGTCACCGAACAGACCGTGCAACAGACCGTGGGCTCGGCGACCACCAGCAGCGAACTGGCGACCCTGGCCGGTGAACTGAACAAGGCCATTGGCCAGCTCAAGCTATAGTCACCATAGCCAGCCTCGATTGGCCCCCGCCTGGGGGGCGCACTAAGCTTTGGGCATGACCGAGAGGAAATGCCCATGAGCAAACGCCTGCCCAACCTGCCCGCCTGGCAATGGCGCGGCTACCACCACAACCACCGCCACCCGACCAACCTGATGCTGCACCTGATCGCCGTGCCGCTGTTCATCCTTGGCGCGTTGCTGATTCTGTCCGGCCTGTTCGGCCTGGATCTGGGCCAGATTGCCGTTGGCATCATTGCCTTGATCGCCGGCCTGGGCCTGCAGCGCCAGGGCCATCGCCTGGAAGCCGAGCAACCCGAGCCCTTCGCCAACCGCAAGGATGCCGTGCAACGCCTGCTGACCGAGCAATTCATCACCTTTCCGCGCTTCTTGCTGAGCGGGGCCTGGTGGAAGGCTTGGCGGGAACGACACAAGCATCGGCGCTGATGCCATTGGGGCTGCTCTGCAGCCCAATCGCGACGCAAGGCCGCTCCCACAAGAACCGCGCATGTCCTGAAATTTACGCGATCCTGTGGGAGCGGCCTTGTGTCGCGATTGGAGCGCAACGCGCTCCCGGGTTCGGTCAGGCAAACACGGTAACCGTCTGCCGACTCAAGGCCAGCAACTCGCCCTGCGCCGTCCTCAACGCAGCGGCAGCGTGCCCGTAACCATCCCGCGCATGCTCGGTTTCCACGCAATAACGGCACCAGTCCAGGGTCGACAGCTGCGCCGTGGGCTGCATGAATTCGATGGTCCAGGTCAACGTACTGCCGGCGGCCGGCTGCTTGAGAAACGGCATCAGGCTCGGTGGCCAGGCATCGACCAACGCCAGCAGGTGCGCCTCGTTGACCGGTTCTTCGGCCACCCCGCGCAAACGTACCCAGCCGCCCATCTGGCGCGACTGATTGCCACTGAACGGCAACCCACCCACCGCCCAGCGCAAGGCCACATGCTGCATGAACTCCGGGGTAACGCCTTTGATATGGGGCAGCTCGGGGGCTGCGTCTTCGAGCGCTTTCATTTCCGTGGCCGGCAACGCCGGCACATCGACCACCGATGGCCGCCCCGCACCGAAATTGCCCTGCACCAGGGTCACCACCTGGCCGTCTTGAACGGCACGGCCCAGCAAGGTGCTGACTGCCTTGCCTTCACGCAGCACCTCAACATCGAAGCGGATTGGCACATCCGCCGCGGCCGGCGCCACAAAGCTGATGGCCAGCGAACGCACGGGGCGGTCGTCGGAGATTTTCTGGCGCATGGCTTCATACACCATGGCCGCCATCAGCCCGCCAAAGGCGGCGCGACCCTGGGCCCAGCTTGGCGGGACGCTCACCGCTTCGGGGTTGGCCCGCACGGCGTCGAGCAGTTGGTTGAAATTCATTGGCCGGCTCCTGCCTGCAGCGAAATAGGTCTGCCCATCCTAGCCAGCAAACCCTTGTCGATCAGCCCGCATATCGGTCATTTTTCGGGCTTTCGCCGCGCCAGCGCCTGCTGCAGTGCATCCAGCGTCACATCCGAATGCCGCTCGGCCTCGTGCAATTCCTGCTCCCAGGCGGCCTTGCACGGTGCCAGGTCGGCATGGTCGCGCGCCTGCAGCAGCCATTGCAGGCGATCATGCCAGTCACCCAGGTCGCCCTGGGCCTGCTTCAGCAAGCGCCGCAACTGCTTGCCCGCATGGTCGAGCTGTGGGTATGCCTCGTCACCGTAGCGCGCACGCTTGATCAGCAAACGCAGGCGGTGGCGATCATGGGCCGGGCCCTGCAGCGCTTTGTGCAACTTGCGCCACTGTTTGACCAGGCGTTTGTCGACACTCTTTTCCAGCGCCTTGACCAAGCCCTCTCGGCCGGCTGCACGCAGGAACAGCGGAAACGCGTCGACAATCGCCAGCACCCGGGTCAGCTGCGGGCTGACGGCAACACTGGCGAAGGTCCTGCCACGCCCTTCCAGGCGCCGCTGCCCGGCCTCGGCAAAACCACGCCCGATCAGTTCGGCCGCCAGCACCTCACGGTCACGCAACGGCGTGGTCAGTGTACCCAACGACTTGGCGGCGTCCTCCAGTTGCTCCACCCCCGGCAGCCCACGCAGCGGCCGCAGCAGGCTGCGCAGGCGCCGCAGGGTGGTGCGCAGGTCATGCAAGGCCTCACTGTCGGTATCGGCAGCCAGGCGCTCGCGGCAGGCCAGCAGGCGCACCTGCAAGGCCACTATCTGGGCAACCACATGATCGAGCATGGCAGACATCGAAAGACGCTCCTTGGTCAGCGCCCGGCGCGAGACTCACGAATGTAGAAACGGGCCTTTTCGGCTTTTCTGGTACAGCTTTCATAACCTTCGAACTGCTGCTGGGTCTTGGCCCCGGTCAACAGCGACAAGGCCTTGGAGTAGCTCACGGCACCGGCAAAGCCTTCGGCCTTGGCCAGGTCCAGTTCCTTCCAGGCGGCATCCAGTTGGGTCGCGCAACTCTCGCGGTAGGCCGTCTTGCCCGCGCAGCCAGCAAGGGCCAAGGCGATCAAGGGAAGGCAGATCCAGGCTTTCATCGGTAATACCTCAAAAGAAAAAACGTTGGCTTTTTGACGCCTCGGCAGCTGAAAAGTGCCCTGCCCAGCCAGCTTGGCCCAGCCAGTTTTATTACAGTAGCTCAGCGCGATGCACATTGAAGCACAGGTGGCGATGGGTGCATTGTAGGACCATGGTTGCACTGGCCGGGGAATGTTCATGAGCAAACGCGTGGCACTGGTACTGGGATCCGGCGGAGCCCGGGGGTATGCACATATCGGGGTGATCGAGGAAATCGAGCGCCGTGGCTACGACATTGCCTGCATCGCCGGCTGCTCCATGGGCGCGGTGATCGGCGGCATCTATGCCGCCGGCAAGCTGGAAGACTACCGCAACTGGATCGAGAGCCTCGACTACCTGGATGTGTTGCGCCTGGTCGATGTCAGCTTTCGCCTCGGCGCAATTCGCGGCGACAAGGTGTTCGGGCAAATCCGCAAGATCGTCGGCGAGATCAACATCGAGCAATTGCGCATCCCCTACACGGCAGTTGCAGCCGACCTCACCAACCAGCAGGAAATCTGGTTCCAGGAGGGCTGCCTGCACCAGGCCATGCGCGCCTCGGCGGCAATCCCCAGCCTGTTCACCCCGGTGATGCAAGGCAACCGCATGCTGGTCGACGGTGGCATCCTCAACCCGCTGCCGATCGTGCCGGTGGTGTCCAGCCACTGCGACCTGATCATCGCGGTCAACCTCAACGCCACCAACCAGAAGCAGTACCAGTTACCGGTGATCGAACGCCCGGCAGCGTTCAAGATGCGTTTCGATGCCCTGCTCAGTTCGCTGGGCTCGCGCCTGCCGTTCCGGCGCAAGCCGGCGGAGGAGCTGATCCGCATCGAGCAGGAAATCGTCGCCGAAGGGCTTGCGCCGCCAAATCCATGGCTGGCCGATGCCGCCAACCCGGAAGGCCAGCAACCGGCGGCGGCGCCGGAGCGCGAAGGCGCACCGAAGTCGGCGACCGGCTCGTTCATCATCGACAACGTGGGGCCCGCTTCGCTGCTGGACTTGATCAACCAGAGCTTCGAGGTCATGCAGACGTCGTTGGCGCAGTACAAGATCGCCGGCTATCCACCGGATGTACTGATCAACGTGCCCAAACGGGTGTGCCGGTTTTTCGAGTTCTACAAGGCGCCGGAGCTGATTGCCCTGGGGCGGGAGATTGCGCGGGATACGCTGGATAACCATGAAGGGGTGAAACGCTAGACCTTGTACTGCCTGTAATGGCCTCATCGCCGGCAAGCCAGCTCCCACAGATACCCCGCAATGCTTGAGGCAAGTGTGATACCTGTAGATCGCCGGCTATCCACCGGATGTACTGATCAACGTGCCCAAATGGGTGTGCCGGTTTTTCGAGTTCTACAAGGCGCCGGAGCTGATTGCCCTGGGGCGGGAGATTGCGCGGGATACGCTGGATAACCATGAAGGGGTGAAACGCTAGGCCTTGTACTGCCTGTAATGGCCTCATCGCCGGCAAGCCAGCTCCCACAGATACCCCGCAATGCTTGAGGCAAGTGTGATACCTGTAGATCGCCGGCTATCCACCGGATGTACTGATCAACGTGCCCAAATGGGTGTGCCGGTTTTTCGAGTTCTACAAGGCGCCGGAGCTGATTGCCCTGGGGCGGGAGATTGCGCGGGATACGCTGGATAACCATGAAGGGGTGAAACGCTAGGCCTTGTACTGCCTGTAATGGCCTCATCGCCGGCAAGCCAGCTCCCACAGATACCCCGCAATGCTTGAGGCAAGTGTGATACCTGTGGGAGCTGGCTTGCCGGCGATGAGGCCGGAACAGGCAGCAGAAACGAAACAGGCCGCACTGGGCGGCCTGTTCGTTCATGCATCCATCACCTTAGTAACGGGTGATGTCTGCCTTGGCTTCCAGCTGCTTGCGGTACGCCGCGAAGTCTTGCTGGCCAGCACGCGACGCGAGGTAGCGGCGGATCTGCTGCTTCTCTTCGTCGGTGGCAGTAGCGCCTTCGTTGACACCCTTGAGCTGCAGTACCACCAGGCTACCGTCACGCAGCACGACGCTGCCATAAACCGGCTTGTCCTTGGCTTGTGGCTTGCCCAGGCGGAACAGCGCCTGCAGCTCGGCCGGGTCGATACCGTCCTCGCCGCGGGTAACTGCTTCATAGGCCTTCCAGCCCTGCCCTTCGTGCACACTGCCCGCTGCGATGGAACCGTCACGCAGGCCGGCAATCAGCTTGTCCGCCTTGGCCTTGAGCTCGGCAGTCGCCTTCTCCTTGGCCAGGTGCTCGCTGATGTTCTTGGCCACGGCTTCCAGCGGCAGCTGCTCAGGCTTGCGGTGCTCCTTGACGCGCAGTACCACGGTGGTTTCCGGGTCGAGCTCGATGGCGGTGCTGTTGGCACCCTCCTCTAACACTTCTTCGGAGAATGCGGCCTGCACGACCGAACGGTTGGCAGTGATGCCTTCACCACCCTCGCGGCCGAAGGCTGCGGAGGTTTGCACCTTCAGGTTCAGGTCCTGGGCCGGCTGGGCCAGGTCGGAAGCCTCATAGGCGGCATCCTGCAGCTGCTTGCTGGCATCTACGTAACGCTGCTCGACCAGCGGGATCTTCAGGTCACGGGTCAGCTTGTCCTTCAGGCTGGCGAAGCTCGGCACTTCCGGTGCCTGTACGCCCAGCAGCTTGATCAGGTGGTAGCCGAACTCTGTGCGCACCGGCGCCGAGACCTGGCCATCCTGCAACTTGTACAGTGCATCTTCGAACGCCGGGTCGTAAACGCCCGGGCCGGCGAAGCCAAGGTCACCGCCACTGTTGGCCGAACCCGGGTCCTGGGAGAACTCCTTGGCCAGCGCGGCAAAGTCTTCACCCTTGGCCAGACGCTGCTCGATCTCGTCGGCGCGGGCCTTGGCCTGGGCGTCGGTGACCTTGTCGTTGACCTCGATGAGGATGTGCGCGGCATGGCGCTGCTCGGCGAGGTTGGCGATTTCCTTCTCGTACTGGGCCTTGAGCTCTTCGTCGGTCACCTTGACCTGATCGAAGAACACCGACTTCTTCAGCTCGATGTAGTCGATCACCACCTGGTCTGGCGACATGAACTCCTTGGCGTGCTGGTCGTAGTGCGCCTTGATCTCTTCATCGCTGACCTTGACCGCGGCCGGGTCGGCCTTGAAGGTCAGGGAAGCGAAGTCACGGGTCTGCTTTTCGAGGCGGGCAAAGGCATCGACCTGCTGGTCGGTGACGAAGCTGCTGCCGGCCAGGCCGGTGCGCAGCTGGCCGATAAGCATTTCCTCGGCGAGCATGTCGCGGAACTGCATGCGGCCATAGCCCATCTGGCGAATGACCTGGTCAAAACGGTCGGCACTGAACTTGCCGTCCACCTGGAATTCCGGTGTCTGCAGGATCACTTGATCCAGCGCGGCCTCGGAGAAGGCGAATTTGGCATCTTCGGCGCCTTGCAGCAGCAGCTTGCGGCTGATCAGGCCTTTCAGTGCCTCTTCGCGCAGCAATTTGTCGTCCAGCAGCGCCGGGTCGAAATCCTTGCCCAACTGTTGCATCAGCTGACGGCGCTGCATGTCGGCCGCCTGGCTCAGCTCGTTCTGGCTGATGGTCTGGCCGTTCACCTTGGCGGCGTCCTGGCTATGTGTGGCGGCCTGGAAAATGGCTTCGAAGCCGGTCAACGCCATCAACACGACGATAAGGCCGATGATGGTCTTGGCAATCCAACCTTGTGAATTGTCCCTGATATTTTGCAGCATGCGTCCCCCAGAAACGGCTGTACCACTGCGTCGACAACCGCGGAGCGTGGGTAGAAACCTGATAAAAGAAAGGCGCATCCGAGGATGCGCCTTTTCTTAGCAAACGTGTCAGGCGGGAACGTTTGCGCCCCGCCATCACCGTGCTCGGACCTGGCCAGGCCGGGTCCGGCTGAAAGAGACGACTTAGTTGACGGCGTCTTTCAGGCCTTTGCCAGCCTTGAAGCCTGGAACCTTGGCGGCAGCGATCTTGATCGCGTTACCGGTTTGCGGGTTGCGGCCGGTGCGCTCTGCACGCTCCTTGACCGAGAAGGTACCGAAACCAACCAGTACCACATCGTCACCTTGCTTCAGGGCGCCGGTGACGGATTCGATGACTGCGTCCAGCGCACGGCCGGCTACAGCTTTCGGGATGTCAGCAGATGCGGCGATAGCGTCAATCAGTTCCGACTTGTTCACTCTAAGTCCCCTTATTTCTCTATTGAGTTTGTTTCTAAGTATGTAATGAAAAGCTTATGAAACGTGCGCTGGGTGGCCTGATGACAATAGCGTGCCGCTTTATAGCAAGGCCCCGAAAAAACTGTCAAGGAAAGCCCCCCAGCCAAAAACTACTAGTGCGTGCTAATTCTTTCCTTAGCATCGCCGTCGCGCTTTTCATCTTTCGCGACAATCTCCGGAGCCACATCTGGCAAGGGCTCCGGGGCGTATTGCAGCGCAATTTGCAGGACTTCGTCAATCCATTTGACCGGTTTGATCTGCAGATCCTGTTTGATATTTTCCGGAATCTCCTTCAGATCGCGAACATTCTCCTCGGGAATGATCACCGTCTTGATCCCGCCACGGTGTGCCGCCAGCAGTTTTTCCTTCAACCCGCCAATGGCCAGCACCTGGCCACGCAGGGTGATTTCGCCGGTCATGGCCACATC
The DNA here is from genome assembly GCF_002113575.1 of Pseudomonas sp. B8(2017). Classification (NCBI taxonomy): domain Bacteria; kingdom Pseudomonadati; phylum Pseudomonadota; class Gammaproteobacteria; order Pseudomonadales; family Pseudomonadaceae; genus Pseudomonas; species Pseudomonas sp. B8(2017). Next base: position 192,894 of record NZ_NEIO01000009.1, read on the forward strand.
GGCACGTACCGGAATCTGCGTCAGCGCCGACACCAGCGCGGTGCACATGCCGATACCGGCACTCGGGCCGTCCTTCGGCGTGGCGCCTTCCGGCATGTGGATATGGACGTCGTGCTTCTCGTGGAAGTCGGCGGCGATACCCAGGCTGCGGGCACGGCTGCGCACCACGGTCTGCGCGGCGGTGATCGACTCGACCATGACGTCGCCCAGCGAGCCGGTCTTGATCAGCTGGCCCTTGCCGGGGATGACCACGGCTTCGATGGTCAGCAGTTCGCCGCCCACCTGGGTCCAGGCCAGGCCGGTAACCTGGCCGATCTGGTCCTGCTGCTCGGCCAGGCCGTAGCGGAACTTGCGCACACCCAGCAGGTGTTCCAGCTGCTCGCTGGCCACCTTGACCTTGACCTGCTTCTGCCCGGTATGTTCCTTGACCACCTTGCGGCAGACCTTGGCGATTTGCCGCTCCAGGCCACGCACACCGGCTTCGCGGGTGTAGAAGCGGATGATGTCGCGGATCGCCGAGACGTCGACTTCCAGCTCGTCCTTCTTCAAGCCGTTGGCCTTGACCTGCTTGGGCACCAGGTACTTGACCGCGATGTTGATCTTCTCGTCCTCGGTGTAGCCCGGCAGGCGGATGACTTCCATCCGGTCGAGCAGCGCCGGCGGGATGTTCATCGAGTTCGAGGTGCACAGGAACATCACGTCCGAGAGGTCGTAGTCGACCTCCAGGTAGTGGTCGTTGAAGTTGTGGTTCTGCTCCGGGTCGAGCACTTCGAGCAGTGCCGAGGCCGGATCGCCACGCATGTCGCTGCCCATCTTGTCGATTTCGTCCAGCAGGAACAGCGGGTTACGCACCCCCACCTTGGTCATCTTCTGGATCAGGCGGCCAGGCATGGAACCGATGTAGGTACGGCGGTGACCACGGATCTCGGCCTCGTCACGCACACCACCCAGGGCCATGCGCACGAACTTGCGGTTGGTGGCAGCGGCGATCGACTCGGCCAGCGAGGTCTTGCCGACGCCGGGTGGGCCGACCAGGCACAGTACCGGCCCGCGGATCTTCTTGACGCGCTTTTGCACGGCAAGGTACTCGAGGATGCGTTCCTTGACCTCTTCCAGGCCGTAGTGGTCCGCATCGAGGATTTCCTCGGCCTTGGCCAGGTCCAGGCGCACCTTGCTCTGGGCCTTCCACGGCACCTGCACCAGCCAGTCGAGGTAGGACCGGACCACGGTGGCCTCGGCCGACATCGGCGACATCTGCTTGAGCTTGTTCAGCTCGGCCTGGGCCTTGGCCAGTGCGTCCTTGGGCAGGCCAGCGGCTTCGATGCGCTTTTTCAGCTCTTCGACTTCGTTGTGGCCTTCGTCGCCATCGCCGAGCTCTTTCTGAATGGCCTTCATCTGCTCATTCAGGTAGTACTCGCGCTGGCTGCGCTCCATCTGCTTCTTGACCCGACCGCGAATGCGCTTTTCGACCTGCAGCAGGTCGATTTCGGCATCCAGCAGCGCCAGTACGTGCTCGACACGGGTCGGCAGGTCGACGATTTCGAGAATTTCCTGTTTCTGCTCGATCTTCAAGGCCATGTGTGCGGCCATGGTATCGACCAGGCGCCCTGGCTCTTCGATGCTGTTCAGCGACGACAGCACTTCGGCAGGGACTTTCTTGCCCAGCTGCACGTACTGCTCGAACTGCGACAGCAGCGTGCGCACGAACACTTCCGACTCGCGCTCGGCGGCGTCGACTTCGTCGATCAGGGAAACTTCGGCACGGATGTGCCCTTCTACTTCGCTGAAACGCTCCACGGCGCCGCGCTGCTCGCCCTCGACCAGCACCTTGACGGTGCCATCGGGCAGTTTCAGCAATTGCAGCACGGTGGCAACGGTACCGACGCGGTACAGGGCGTCTTCGCCCGGATCATCGTCGGCCGGGTTTTTCTGGGCCAGCAGGAGGATCTGCTTTTCGCCCGTCATCGCCGCCTCAAGGGCTTCGATGGACTTTTCGCGCCCCACGAACAGCGGGATGACCATGTGCGGGTAAACAACGACATCGCGCAATGGCAAAAGAGGCAAGTCGAGGGTGGTCTTCATGATTTCGCCTCTACAGCGGCCTTATGGCCGGAAACCGGTGGAAATGATGCTTGGACCTAATGTGGGGGCACGCTTGGGAAATTACAAGCGCTAGCGCAGGAAAAGCAGAAAGGGGCCCGTAGGCCCCTTCTTGCTTGCAACCGTCAACCGGCCATTGCCTGGATCAGGCGTCCGGTGCGGCCTTGGCTTGCGGCTCGCTGTTCTCGTAGATCATCAGCGGCTGCGAGGTGCCATCGATGACGCTCTCGTCGATCACCACCTTGCTGACATCCTTCTTCGAAGGAATCTCGTACATGGTGTCGAGCAGCACGCCTTCGAGGATCGAACGCAGGCCACGGGCGCCGGTCTTGCGCTCCAGGGCCTTGCGCGCCACGGCCTTGAGCGCATCGCTGCGGAACTCGAGGTCGACGCTTTCCATCTCGAACAGCTTGGCATACTGCTTGGTCAGGGCGTTCTTCGGCTCGGTGAGGATCTGCATCAGCGCAGCCTCGTCCAGCTCGTCGAGGGTTGCCAGTACCGGCAAGCGACCGACGAATTCCGGGATCAGGCCAAACTTGACCAGATCGTCCGGCTCGACCTCACGCAGGGACTCGCCAACCTTCTTGCCCTCTTCCTTGCTGCGTACTTCGGCGCCAAAACCGATGCCACCCTTGGTGGAGCGGTTCTGGATGACCTTTTCCAGGCCCGAGAAGGCGCCACCGCAGATGAACAGGATGTTGCGGGTATCGACCTGCAGGAATTCCTGTTGCGGGTGCTTGCGGCCGCCTTGCGGCGGAACCGAGGCCACGGTGCCTTCGATCAGCTTAAGCAGTGCCTGTTGCACGCCCTCGCCCGAGACGTCACGGGTGATGGACGGGTTGTCCGACTTGCGCGAAATCTTGTCGATCTCGTCGATGTAGACAATGCCCATCTGGGCCTTTTCCACGTCGTAGTCGCACTTCTGCAACAGCTTCTGGATGATGTTCTCGACGTCCTCACCCACGTAACCGGCTTCGGTCAGGGTGGTGGCGTCAGCAATGGTGAACGGTACGTTCAACAGGCGTGCAAGGGTTTCGGCGAGCAGGGTCTTGCCCGAGCCGGTTGGCCCGATGAGCAGGATGTTGCTCTTGCCGAGTTCGACTTCGTCACCCTTCTTGTCACGCTGGTTCAGGCGCTTGTAGTGGTTGTACACCGCTACGGCAAGCACCTTCTTCGCGCGTTCCTGACCAATGACGTACTGGTCCAGGATACCGCTGATTTCTTTCGGCGAAGGCAATTTGTGCGCGCTGCTCTCGGCCTGGGCTTCCTGCACCTCCTCACGGATGATGTCGTTGCACAGGTCGACGCACTCGTCGCAGATAAATACCGAGGGCCCGGCAATCAGTTTGCGCACTTCGTGCTGGCTTTTGCCGCAGAAGGAGCAATAAAGCAATTTGCCGCTGTCCTCGCCGTTACGGGTGTCAGTCATTCGATCGATCCAATCCGGTAGGCTTGCAACACAAGATGAAGGCAATTGCGGGCTTTTTCAAGTCCGCAGGTAGGCGCTTTCGGCGCCCACCTGCTCTGGCACCCCGGTTCAGGAGGCCAGTTGCCGCTTGTCGTAGACCGAGTCGATCAGGCCGTACTCGGCCGCGCGCGAGGCGCTCATGAAGTTGTCACGTTCGGTGTCGCGCTTGATGGTCTCGAGATCCTGGCCGGTGTGGTAGGCCAGCAGCTCGTTCAGGCGGGCCTTGATATTGAGGATTTCCTGGGCGTGGATCTCGATATCGGTGGCCTGACCCTGGAAGCCGCCCAGCGGCTGGTGGATCATCACGCGCGAGTTCGGCAGGCAGTGACGCTTGCCCTTGGCACCTGCAGCCAGCAGGAAGGCGCCCATGCTGCAGGCCTGGCCGATGCAGATGGTCGAGACGTCCGGCTTGATGAACTGCATGGTGTCGTAGATCGACATGCCGGCGGTGACGGAACCGCCCGGCGAGTTGATGTACAGATGGATATCCTTGTCCGGGTTTTCCGCTTCAAGGAACAGCAGTTGCGCGACGACGAGGTTGGCCATGTAGTCCTCTACCGGGCCAACCAGGAAGATCACACGCTCCTTCAACAGGCGCGAGTAGATGTCGTAAGCGCGTTCGCCACGGGCGGACTGCTCGATAACCATCGGGACCAGGCCGCCTGCGGCCTGGATGTCAGAGCTCTGCTGAATATAAGAATTGCGGGACATGTCCTGCGCTCACTCCCAAATAGTCATGGCTTGAATACGCACAAGCCAGCTCGAAGGCTGGCTTGTGGGGGTTTCCTACGAGAGAAGCCTGTTACTCAGCGGCGGCTGGAGCCTGTGCTGGTTTAACGGCATCTTCGTACGAGACCGACTTGTCGGTCACAGTCGCTTTCTGCAGAACAGTATCTACAACTTGTTCTTCCAGCACAACCGAACGGACTTCGTTCAGTTGCTGGTCGTTCTTGTAGTACCAGGCGATGACCTGCTCAGGCTCTTGGTAAGCCGAAGCCATTTCTTCGATCATTTCGCGAACCTTGCCTTCGTCCGGCTTCAGCTCGAACTGCTTGACCACTTCGGCCACGATCAGGCCCAGGACCACACGGCGCTTGGCTTGTTCTTCGAACAGCTCGGCCGGCAGTTGCTCAGGCTTGATGTTGCCACCGAACTGCTGAACAGCCTGCACGCGCAGACGGTTGACTTCGTTTTCCAGCAGGGCCTTCGGCACTTCGATCGGGTTGGCAGCCAGCAGACCGTCCATGACCTGGTTCTTCACCTTGGCCTTGATGGCCTGGCGCAGTTCACGCTCCATGTTCTTGCGAACTTCGGTGCGGAAGCCTTCCAGGGTCGATTCCTTGATGCCGAACTGGGCGAAGAACTCTTCGTTCAGCTCTGGCAGCACAGGAGCGGCAACGCTGTTGACGGTGATGGTGAACTCGGCGGCTTTGCCAGCCAGGTCCAGGTTCTGGTAGTCCTCAGGGAAGGTCACGTTGACAACGCGCTCTTCGCCAGCCTTGGCGCCAACCAGGCCATCTTCGAAGCCTGGGATCATGCGGCCGGAGCCCAGTACCAGCTGGGTGCCCTTGGCCGAACCACCGGCGAACACTTCACCGTCGACCTTGCCGACGAAGTCGATGTTGACCTGGTCGTCGTTCTGCGCGGCGCGCTCGACGGCCTCGAAGCGGGTGTTCTGCTTGCGCAGCACTTCCAGCATGTTGTCCAGGTCGGCGTCAGCCACTTCGGCGCTCAGGCGCTCAACGTTGATCGACTCGAGGCCGCCAACGGTGAACTCCGGGAACACTTCGAAGATGGCGACGAATTCCAGGTCCTTGCCCTTTTCGAAGGACTTCGGCTCTACCGCAGGGGCGCCAGCCGGGTTCAGCTTCTGCTCGACGATGGCTTCGTAGAAGGAAGCCTGGACCAGGTCACCGAAAGCCTCTTGACGGGCATCGGCTTCGAAACGCTGACGGATCACGCTCATCGGCACTTTGCCTGGGCGGAAGCCGGCAACCTTGGCGCGCTTGGCAGTCTGTTGCAGACGCTTGTTGACTTCGTTCTCGACGCGCTCGGCCGGAACGGCGATGGTCATGCGGCGCTCGAGAGCGGAAGTGTTTTCAACAGAAACTTGCATGGATATTCCTCGTTGCACAGACGTTAGCCGGCGTTAGCCCGACTCCAGAATCAAGGGCAAGCATTCTAGTGAGTCGCGCAGCAGAAGTCACCCCACTCGGGACGACGGGAAACCACGCCGGTCGATTAACTTTCAAGGCCCGCACGACATAACGCCGGGCCTGTTTCAATGGGGGCCGCACGACGCCCGGGGCGACCTGCAGCCGAAATACCTTGTCAAACAACTACCAGGAACGAATTCGCTGCCTTTATTCAGGGTCGATTTCGTTGAACTGGCAGTACTCCTCCCACTCCATCCCCAGCGCCTCAGCTACCTCGCGGTGCGTCTCCAGGCGCATGGCCTGCAGCTGCTCGGGGGTTTCGGCGATCAGTTGCAGGGCCAGCTCCCAAGGCTGGATACCCTGCTCCTCGGCCGCATCCTCGAACGCCCACTCGATCTGCTGGGCCTGCTCGCGCGCATCCAGCTCACGGATCTCTTCGAGCAGCTGCGGATTGGCCTCGGCAAAGCGCTGTAGCGCCAGGGCCTGACGGGCTTCTTTTGCGATCATCGGGCTGTTCCTCTGCCGGCCAAATGGGCCGGTGTTTCAACCGGCTGAAATCTAACAGCTTTTATTGGGATGTCACTAGAGGATTGCAAGGGCCGGGCTCGATTGATTTGCAACCCGGCGAACACTCCTACAGCGCTGCGGGAAAAACGCTATCGCACAAGCGATTGCCCTGCGCTTGAATGGAGTACCTTTTTTGGTACACTTCCATGGACAGGAACGCAACAACACTAGAAGTCCGCTTCTTTCGCACCGAAGCCGGCAATGAGCCTGTACGCGAATGGTTGACCTCACTCCCCCGCACCCACAAACACCTGATTGGAACCGAGATCAAGACAATACAAATCGGATGGCCGCTAGGCATGCCCATTGTCAGGAAGCTCGGGAAAGGCCTATGGGAGGCCAGGGTCAACCTTGAGAACACGATCGCCCGGGTTCTTTTTACCGTGGATGGAAACACCATGGTCCTGCTTCACGGCTTCATCAAGAAGAGCCAGAAAACACCAGCGCCAGACCTGGCCGCCGCCAGGCAGCGCCAAGCCGCCATAAAGAGGCACAAGCAATGACCACACATATCGGCTCCGACTTCGACGACTTCCTGGCAGGCGAGGGCCTTGCAGAGGAGGTATCCGCAGCTGCCCTGAAGCGCTTGATCGCCTGGCAGATCGCTGAGGCCATGAAAGCGCAGAAGATCAGCAAGAAGGCATTGGCCGAGCGCATGCACACCAGCCGCACTGCGGTTGACCGGGCGCTCGACCAGAACGACCCAGGCATGACACTGGCAACCCTGGCCAGCGCAGCGCGAGCCCTCGGGCATCGCGTAGAGGTGCGCCTGGTACCGGAAAACAGCCCTGCCCTCGCCTGAGCGCAGCGCCACCAGATCAGGGCGCAAAACAAAAAGGCGCCCGATCTCACGATCAAGGCGCCTTCGAAGAATATGGGGTGGACGATGGGAATCGAACCCACGACAACTGGAATCACAATCCAGCGCTCTACCAACTGAGCTACGCCCACCATATTGCAGTCTTGCGATGTTGCGGTACAGCCTTACAGAAGCATGGTGCGGACGAAGAGACTCGAACTCTTACAGCTTGCGCCGCTGGAACCTAAATCCAGTGTGTCTACCAATTTCACCACGTCCGCGTAACGCTTAAAACAAAGGCGCCAGATGCTATCGAGGCGCCTTTGAAGAATATGGGGTGGACGATGGGAATCGAACCCACGACAACTGGAATCACAATCCAGCGCTCTACCAACTGAGCTACGCCCACCATATTGCATTACAGCCTACTTGCTTGCCAAAGCTGCCTAATGGCGCACCCGGCAGGACTCGAACCTGCGACCATCCGCTTAGAAGGCGGATGCTCTATCCAGCTGAGCTACGGGCGCTTAAGCTTGAAGCCTAACCGAACGAGACCTTAACAGGTAACTGCTAAACCACTCATTCTGCCCGACTTAGCCAACCAGTGCTAGGCTGTGCCCGACAAGTGCGGCGAATCTTATAGGCGGGCCTGATAGTCGTCAACACCTTTCTCAAAAAAATTTAAATTATTTAAGGGCTTAGGGGATTTGCCCGACCACCCGCCTTTGCCCTTGGCCCATGTCGTGCGAGAATGCGCCCTCTTTAATTGTTTCCTTCTCGATGGTTAATCACGCGTCTATGACTGCACACCTAATCGATGGCAAGGCGATCGCCGCCAGCCTGCGCCAGCAGATCGCTCAACGTGTCGTGGAGCGTCGCCAGCAAGGCCTGCGTACGCCGGGCCTGGCGGTGATCCTGGTCGGCACCGACCCCGCCTCCCAAGTCTATGTCTCGCACAAGCGCAAGGACTGCGAAGAGGTCGGCTTCATTTCGCAGGCGTTCGACCTGCCCAGCGAAACCACGCAGCAGGCCCTGACCAAGCTGATCGACCGCCTCAATGACGACCCGGCCGTCGACGGTATCCTGCTGCAGTTGCCACTGCCGGCGCACCTGGACGCCTCGCTGCTGCTCGAGCGCATCCGCCCGGACAAGGACGTGGACGGCTTCCACCCGTACAACATCGGCCGCCTGGCCCAGCGCATCCCGCTGCTGCGCCCGTGCACGCCGAAGGGCATCATGACCCTGCTGGAAAGCACCGGCCAGGACCTGTACGGCATGAACGCGGTCATCGTCGGCGCCTCCAACATCGTTGGCCGCCCGATGGCCATGGAGCTGCTGCTGGCCGGCTGCACCGTGACCGTCTGCCACCGCTTCACCAAGGACCTCCCCGGCCATGTCGGCCGCGCCGACCTGGTGGTAGTGGCCGCAGGCAAGCCGGGGCTGGTCAAGGGTGAGTGGATCAAGGAAGGTGCCATCGTCATTGACGTGGGCATCAACCGCCAGGAAGACGGCAAGCTGGTCGGCGACGTGGTCTACGAGACCGCCCTGCCGCGCGCCGGCTGGATCACGCCGGTGCCGGGCGGCGTCGGGCCGATGACCCGCGCATGCCTGCTGGAGAACACGCTGTATGCGGCGGAAGAGCTGCACAAGTAATACCGCGTGATATGAAAACGGCACCTCTGGCAGGTGCCGTTTTTTTTGCCCGTAAAATATGCACTGGCTTTACCGGCCTCTTCGCGGGCTTGCCCGCTCCCACAGGTACTGCGCGGGGTACTTGTGGGAGCGGGCAAGCCCGCGAAGAAGCCAGCGCGGTATTCAGCCGGTCACTTCCTGGCCGCCTCCCACGACTTCAGCAGTTCGTTGTAGCTGACCGTCTCGCCCTTGGGCTTTTCGTTGGCCAGTTTCGGTTTCGGCGCCCCGGGCTGGTCGAACCAGTACTGGGCGTCCTTCTCCGGGTTCAGCTTCGGTGCGCAGGTGGCCTGGGCGTTGGACCGCTGCAAGCGCTCCATCATCCGGTCCTGGTCGCGCGCCAGGCCGTCCAGCGCTTCCTGCGGGGTCTTCTCGCCACTGGCCACTTCGGCGATGTGGCTCCACCACAACTGCGCCAACCGCGGGTAATCCGGCACGTTGGTGCCGGTCGGTGTCCACTGTACCCGCGCCGGGCTGCGGTAGAACTCCACCAGCCCGCCCAGCTTGGGCGCCAGTTCGGTCATGGCCTGGGAATTGATGTCCGACTCGCGAATCGGAGTGAGGCCGACAATGGTCTTTTTCAGCGACACGGTCTTGGAGGTGACGAACTGGGCGTACAGCCACGCAGCCAGGCGTTGCTTCTCGGGGGTGGACTTGAAGAAGGTCCACGAACCGGTGTCCTGGTAGCCCAGCTTCATCCCCTCCTCCCAGTACGGCCCCTTCGGCGAGGGCGCCATGCGCCACTTCGGCGTGCCGTCGGCGTTCACCACCGGCAAACCGGGCTTGGTCATGTCGGCGGTAAACGCGGTGTACCAGAAGATCTGCTGGGCGATATTGCCCTGGGCCGGCACCGGGCCGGCTTCGGAGAAGGTCATGCCCTGGGCTTCCTTGGGCGCATAGGCACGCATCCAGTCCACGTACTTCTGCGTGGCATACACGGCGGCCGGGCCGTTGGTGTCGCCGCCACGGGTCACGCTGGACCCCACCGGGTGGCAGTCCTCCACGCGAATGCCCCATTCGTCCACCGGCAAACCATTGGGCAGGCCTTTGTCGCCGCCACCCGCCATGGAGAACCAGGCATCGGTGAAGCGCCAGCCCAGCGACGGGTCTTTCTTGCCGTAGTCCATGTGGCCATAAACGCGTTTGCCGTCGATTTCCTTGACGTCTTCGGTGAAGAACCTGGCAATGTCCTCGTAGGCCGACCAGTTCACCGGTACGCCCAGCTCGTAGCCGTACTTTTCCTTGAACCTGGCCTTCAGCTCGGGCCGCTCGAACCAGTCGGCACGGAACCAGTAGAGGTTGGCGAACTGCTGGTCGGGCAGTTGGTAGACCTTGCCATCCGGCGCGGTGGTGAAGGAAATGCCGATGAAGTCCTTCAGGTCCAGGGTCGGCGAAGTGTAGTCCTTGCCTTCGTTGGCCATCAGGTCGGTGATCGATTCCACCTTGCCGTAGCGAAAGTGCGTACCGATCAGGTCGGAGTCGTTGACCCAGCCGTCATAGATGTTCTTGTCCGACTGCATCTGTGTCTGCAGCTTTTCCACCACGTCGCCTTCCTGCAACAGGTCGTGGGTCAGCTGTATACCGGTGATCTCGCTGAAGGCCTTGGCCAGCACCTTGGACTCGTATTCATGGGTGGTGATGGTTTCCGACACCACGTTGATCTTCATGCCGCGGAACGGCTCGGCTGCCTTGATGAACCACTTCAACTCGGCCAGCTGCTGTTCAGGGGTAAGGGTCGAAGGCTTGAACTCACTGCCGAGCCACTTCCTTGCCGCATCCTCGTACTGGTCGGCCCAGGCTGTGCCCTGCACGCTGGCCAGTACCAGCAACGCGGCCAGGGTCAAATGTCGCCTGTTGTACTTGTTGTCGAACATTGTGATCTCCCGTTTCAGTTATCCCACAGGGCCGCTCGCTCAGCCCCAGCGCAGCACCACCACCAGCCACGCCAGCGACAGCAGCGAGGCCACCCACAATGGCCACTCGCTGACGCCAACCACCAGCAAATGCAGGTAGGCGCTGGCCAGCAGGCCGATGAACAAGCGGTCGCCACGGCTGGTGACCAGCGGCAGGAAGCCGCGTCGCTCCACGCAGGGGCGGCGCAGTTCGAGCAGGGTCATGCCCAGCAGCAGCACGCCAACGGCGGCGAAGAACAGCGCCGTCGGCAAGGTCCAGGCCATCCACTCCATGCCTTGCCCTCCTCACACCCGGCCCAGGGCGAAGCCCTTGGCCACATGGTTGCGCACGAACCAGATCACCAGCATGCCCGGCAAGATGGTCAGTACCCCCGCCGCCGCCAACACGCCCCAATCGATGCCCGAGGCCGACACGGTACGGGTCATCACCGCGGCGATCGGTTTGGCATTCACCGAGGTCAGGGTGCGCGCCAGCAGCAGCTCGACCCAGGAGAACATGAAACAGAAAAACGCCGTCACGCCGATGCCGGAGCCAATCAGCGGGATGAAGATCTTCACGAAGAAGCGCGGGAAGCTGTAGCCGTCGATGTAGGCTGTTTCGTCGATTTCCTTCGGCACACCAGACATGAACCCTTCGAGGATCCACACTGCCAGCGGCACGTTGAACAGGCAGTGGGCCAGGGCCACGGCGATATGGGTATCGAACAGGCCGATCGACGAATACAGCTGGAAGAACGGCAGCAGGAACACCGCCGGTGGCGCCATGCGGTTGGTCAGCAGCCAGAAGAACAGGTGCCGGTCACCGAGAAAGCGGTAACGCGAGAAGGCATATGCCGCTGGCAGCGCCACCAGCAGCGAAATCAGCGTGTTCAGGCACACGTAGTACAGCGAATTGATGTAGCTGCTGTACCAGCTGGCATCGGTGAAGATCACCCGGTAGTTGTCGAGGGTGAACGCCTGTGGCCACAGGGTCAGGCCGCCGAGGATCTCGGTGTTGCTCTTGAACGACATGTTCAGCAGCCAGTAGATCGGCACCAGCAGGAAGAAGAAGTACAGCAGCAGGGCCAGCGATTTGCGCGTGCTCATGGCCTAGTCCTTGTCGGCATGGGTCATGGCTGTGTAGAACAGCCACGAAACCAGCAGGATGATCAGGAAGTACACCAGCGAGAATGCCGCCGCCGGGCCCAGGTCGAACTGCCCCACGGCCATGCGCGTGAGGGTCTGGCTGAGGAAGGTGGTGGCGTTGCCGGGCCCGCCACCGGTCAGCACGAAGGGCTCGGTATAGATCATGAAGCTGTCCATGAAGCGCAGCATCACCGCGATCAGCAGCACGTTCTTCAGCTTGGGCAACTGGATATGGCGGAACACCGCCCAGCCCGAGGCGCGGTCGATGCGCGCAGCCTGGTAGTACACGTCGGGGATGGCGCGCAGCCCCGAATAACAGAGCAACGCCACCAGCGATGTCCAGTGCCACACGTCCATCACCAGCACGGTCAGCCAAGCGTCGAACGGGTCGCCGGCGTAGTTGTAGCTGACCCCGAGCTTGGCCAGTGTGGCGCCGAGCAGGCCGATGTCGGCACGGCCGAAAATCTGCCAGATGGTGCCGACCACGTTCCACGGGATCAGCAACGGAATGGCCATGACGATCAGGCACACCGAGGCCATGCGCCCCTTGGTCGGCATGGTCAGGGCAATGGCGATGCCCAGCGGGATCTCGATCAGCAGCACGCAGGCGGAATAGATGAACTGGCGCAGCAGCGCATCGTGCAGCGCCGGGTCGCGCAGCACTTGGCGATACCAGTCGGCGCCGACGAAGTAGCGGTTGGACTGGTCGAAGATGTCCTGCACCGAGTAGTTGACCACCGTCATCATCGGCACCACCGCACTGAACGCCACCAGCAGGAACACCGGCAGCACCAGCCACCAGGCCTTGTTGTTCGGCACCTTGTTCATGGCCCGGCCTCCAGCAGCACATCGTCGACGTACAGCATCAGCCACTGCGCCGGCAGGCTGACCCAGGCCTGGGCCACCGGCAGTGGGCGGTCCTCGCCCAGGCGCGCCTTGAGCGCGACACCGCCCAGTTCGAGGGTGACGATGCGGTAGGTGCCCAGGTCCTCGACGTCCAGCACCCGTGCCGGGTAGGCGTCATCGAACGGGCTGTCCCACAGCTGCACGAATTCCGGGCGGATGCCTACCTGCAGGCGTCCACCGCCCGCGGCCGCCAGGCGCTCTCGCAGGTGCTCCCGCAGTTGCCCGGGCAGCACCAGGTGAATATCGCCGAACGCCACCCCGTCCGCTTCGGCGCGTACCTCGATCAGGTTCATCCCCGGGCTGCCGATGAAGTAACCGACGAAGGTATGCCGCGGCCGCTCGAACAGTTCGCGCGGGGTGCCGAACTGAACGATGCGCCCGCCGTGCATCACCGCGATCTTGTCGGCGAACGTCGAGGCTTCCAACTGGTCGTGGGTGACGTAGATCATGGTGATGTTGAACTGCTCGTGGATCTGCTTGAGCTTGCGCCGCAGCTTCCACTTCAGGTGCGGGTCGATCACCGTCAGCGGCTCGTCGAACAGGATCGCCGACACGTCATCGCGCACCAGGCCACGGCCCATGGAGACCTTCTGCTTTTCGTCGGCACTGAGGTTGCGCGCCTTCTTGCGCAGTACGGCCGAGAGGTCGAGCACCTCGGCAATTTCCTCCACCCGGGCCTGCACCCGGGCTTCGTCCAGCCCCTGGTTGCGCAAGGGAAACGCCAGGTTGTCGAACACCGTCATGGTGTCGTACACCACCGGGAACTGGAACACCTGGGCGATGTTGCGCGCCTGTGGTGACAGCTGGTTGACCGGCTTGCCGTCGAACAGCACCTCGCCGTGGGACGGTGTCAGCAGCCCGGAAATGATGTTGAGCAAGGTCGACTTGCCGCAGCCCGACGGCCCGAGCAAGGCGTAGGCACCGCCCTGCTCCCACACATGCTCCAGCGCGTGCAGGGCATAGTCTGCCTCGCTGGCGGGCTGGCGGCTGTAGCTGTGCGCCAGTTGGCGCAGGCGGATCTCGGCCATCACCCTCTCCTTGCCTGGCGCAGCCCCGGGGCCTGCACCAGCGCCCCGGCGCTGTCGAACACGAACAGCTTGTGGGTGGGGATGAACACGCAGATCGGCGTGTCCACCTGGTATTCGTGCACCCCTGGCAGGTGCAGGATCATGCGCCAGTGTTCGTTGCGTACATGCAGGAAGGTCTCTGAACCACTGATCTCGGCCAGTTCCACCAGCACCGACAATTCCAGGTCGTCGTCGTGGGCCGGCACCAGGCTGATGTGGCTGGGCCGCACGCCAAAGCGGTAGTCACCCTCGGCAAGCGGCTGCAGGTCGGCATTGCGGGCAAAGTGCACGGCCTGGGCCAGGCTCACGTCGTTGCCGCTGATACGGCCAGGCACCAGGTTGATCGGCGGCTCGGAAAACAGTTCGGCAGCCAGCACGCTGCCCGGGCGCTGGTAGACCTCGGCGGTAGGCCCGCTCTGGACGATACGGCCCTCATGCACCAGGGTGGTGGTGCCGCCCAGAGCCAGCGCCTCGTTGGGCTCGGTGGTGGCATACACGGCAATGCAGTGGCGTGCCGCGAACAGTTCGCGCAGTTCCTGGCGCAGGCCCTCGCGCAGCTTGTAGTCGAGGTTGACCAGTGGCTCGTCGAACAAAATCAGCGAGGCATCCTTGACCAGCGCCCGGGCCATTGCCGTGCGTTGCTGCTGGCCACCGGACAGCTCCAGCGGCAGGCGCTGCAGGTAGGCTTCGATGCGCAGCATTTCGGCGGTTTCCTGCACCCGTCGGCGAATCTGGGGCTCGTCCATGCGTGCCTGGCGCAGCGGTGACGCAATGTTCTCGTACACGCTGAGGGTCGGGTAATTGATGAACTGCTGATACACCATCGACACATTGCGCTGGCGCACCGGCACGCCAGTCACGTCCTGGCCATCCATCAGCACCCGCCCCCGGTCCGGGCGATCGAGCCCGGCCATCAGGCGCATCAGGCTGGTCTTGCCGGCCAGGGTGCGGCCCAGCAGCACGTTGAACGAGCCGGGTTCGAAACGCAGTGAGGCATCGACGATCCAGGCCTGGTTGTCGACGCTGCGGCTGACCTGTTCCAGCACCAGGGACATGGCGTGGCCTTCTTGTGGTTTTTGTCTGCCGGGTACAGCCAGTTTCGTGCCAGTTGCACCGCAACCGTCTGGCCCGGGGCCTTGCTGGCAACACCGGCCAATCGCAGGTTCACAAGTGAACACAAGCACTGAACAACTGAACACTTGCCGGTTTGACATTGAACAACCGTGCACGACACTGAACAGCGGTCGGCCCCATGACAACAATCACACAGGACAGGCCCATGGCCGCATCCGCTTCGCCCCATGCCCAACTGATCCAGGCCTCCTGGGCCCGCTGCCGCGACCACGGCCTGCAACCCCAGCACGCCCCGGACTTCGACTGCCTGACCCGCGCCGAGCTGAGCGCCCTGCTGGAGCAGCGCCAGGCCCTGCTGCACCTGACCCGCGAAGCGGTGCTGCCGCAATATGCGCACCTGCTGGGCAATGCCAGCTACCTGGTGATGCTGGCCGATGCCAGTGGCTGCCTGCTCGACAGCTGGGGCTCGCGGCGGTTCATCGAGCCGCGCCAGCAGCATGGCTTCAGCGCCGGTGCCCACTGGCACGAGCGCGGTGTCGGCACCAATGCGCTGGGCACCGCACTGGTCTGCGCCGAGGCGATTCACGTTGGCCAGGACGAACATTTCCTGCGCCAGAACCGCTACATGTCCAGCGCCGCCACGCCGCTGTTCGACGCCGAGCGGCAGCTGGTCGGGGTGCTCGATGTGGCCAGCGACGGCTACCTGCCCGCCAGCCAGACCCTGGGCCTGGTGCGCATGATGGGCCAGAGCCTGGAGAACCGCCTGATCCTCGCCAAGCACGCCGACCAGCACGCGCAACTGATCTTCAACAGCGCCTCCGACAACCTCGACAGCCCCTGGGCCGGCCTGCTGGTGTTCGATGAGCACGGGCAGGTGCTGGCCGCCAATCACCGAGCCGACACCCTGCTCGGGGGCAACCCGCTGCAGCAGAACATCGCGCAACTGTTCCAGTTGCCCCTGCAACAGCTGCTCAGCCATCCCCGGCAACAGCCCTTCGCCCTGCAAGCCACCGGGCGCAACCGCTTTCATTGCCAGTGGCAGCCGCCGCGCGAGGCCCCCGGCCGCCCCGCCGCCAGCAGCGCCGAGCCACGCCTGGAGAAGGCCCTGGCGCAGGCCGGTCTGCTGCTGGAAAAGGACATCCCGGTGCTGGTGCAGGGGGAGACCGGCGTAGGCAAGGAGGTATTCGTCGATACCCTGCACCGGGCCAGCAGCCGCGCCAGCCAGCCGCTGATCGCGGTCAACTGCGCGGCGATCCCGGCCGAGCTGGTGGAGTCGGAACTGTTCGGCTACGACAAGGGCGCGTTCACCGGCGCCCACCAGAAGGGCAACCCGGGGCTGATCCGCAAGGCCCACCACGGCATCTTGTTCCTCGACGAAATCGGCGACATGCCGTTGCCCACCCAGGCCCGCCTGCTGCGCGTGCTGCAGACGCGCAGCATCCAGCCATTGGGCAGCGGCGAACCGGTGGCGGTGGATATCCGCGTGGTGTCGGCGAGCAACCGCGACCTGGCCGAAGAAGTGCGCGCCGGGCGCTTTCGCCAGGACTTGTATTACCGCATCGCCGGGCTGGCGGTGGTGTTGCCGCCGCTGCGCGAGCGCAGTGACCGCCGGCAACTGATCGAGCAGGTGCATGCGCGCTACCGCGACCCCGGGCAGCCTGCGCGGCTGCCTGCGGCCATTATCGAACTGCTCGATCGGCACCCCTGGCCGGGGAATATGCGTGAACTGGTGAGTGTGCTGCAGGTGGCGCTGGCCTTGGCGGGTAATGGGCCGGTTGGCGTCGAGCACCTGCCTGCAGGATTTCTGGCCGAGTTGCAGGCCCCCGTGCTGCTTGCCACTGAGGAAGCGGACCTGCACGCGCTGGTGGAGCAAGCCAACGGCAACCTGTCGGCGGTGGCGCGCGGGCTTGGGATCAGCCGCACCACGCTGTACAAACGGTTGCGTGAGCGATGATTGCCTTTGCCTGTGCTGGCCTCATCGCCGGCAAGCCAGCTCCCACAAGGGAATGTGGCACGCTCTCGAACATTGTTCCCTGTGCGACAGCGCAGCCCAAAGGACTGGGCAATCTCCCACAGGTACAGCGCCGCTCTCAAGGCCTGTGATATCCCTGTGGGAGCCGGCTTGCCGGCGATAGGGCCGGGCCAGGCAGCCACAGCCGATTCGGCTGCCAGCGCAGCGAAATCAGCCAAAGCCGCTGCCGCCACAGCCCATTACAGCCAGCTTTACCTCCCCACCCGCCGCACAATGAAACCAGAGCCCACTCTGGAAGCGTCGACCGCAGGGAGACCCCTCATGACCCGCTATATCGATGTGCAAGACCTGGCCCGCCTGGTCAACCGCAAAGGCCTGCCCACGTGCCTGCTGGAAATGGCCGAGTACATCCGTCAGGACTACCTGCGCTGGCCCGCCTTCGAAAAATGCGCCCGGGTGGCCAACCATTCAGCGGACGGCGTGATCGAGCTGATGCCAATCTCGGACGCCAGCCGCTACGCCTTCAAGTACGTCAACGGCCATCCGAAGAACACTCGCCATGGCCTGCCCACGGTGATGGCCTTCGGCGCCCTGGCGAGCGTCGATACTGGTGCACCGTTGCTGCTCAGCGAAATGACCCTGACCACCGCCATCCGCACTGCGGCCACCTCGGCCCTGGCCGCCCGCTACCTGGCGCGCGAAGACAGCCGCAGCATGGCGTTGATCGGCAATGGCTCGCAAAGCGAGTTCCAGGCCATCGCCTTCAATGCCCTGCTGGGCATCGATGAAATCCGCCTGTACGACATCGACCCGGCCGCCTCGGCCAAATTGGTCGCCAACCTGGCCAACCGACCCGGCCTCAAGCTGAGCATCGCCAGCTCCGTGGCCGAAGCGGTACGCGGGGCCGATATCGTCACCACGGTGACCGCCGACAAGGCCTGCGCCACCATCCTCACCCCGGAGATGATCGAGCCGGGCATGCACCTGAACGCCGTGGGCGGTGACTGCCCAGGCAAGACCGAGCTGCACCGGGCGATTGTCGAGCGGGCCCGGGTGATCGTCGAGTACGAGCCGCAGAGCCGGGTGGAAGGCGAGATCCAGCAGATGCCGGCGGACTCGCCAGTGACCGAGTTCTGGCGCGTGGTTGCCGGGGAAGCCAAGGGGCGTGAGCGCGCCGAACAGGTGACGCTGTTCGACTCGGTGGGGTTTGCCCTGGAGGATTACTCGGCCTTGCGCTATGTGCTGGATACGGCGCAGGCACTGGGTATCGGCACGGACATCGGGCTGGTGCCGGTGCTGGAGGATCCGAAGGATTTGTATGGGTTGTTGCAGCCGCGGGTGGTGGAGTTGCGGGCGGTGCCCAAGGCTGGTTCTGTCTGCGCCTGATGGATCCTGGGGCTGCTGCGCAGCCCATCGCGACACAAGGCCGCTCCTACACAAGGACCGCGTATCCCTTGTAGGAGCGGCCTTGTGTCGCGATGGGCCGCGCAGCGGCCCCCTTTACCGCCTAACCTGTCCCATGCCCTCTTCCGAACGAAGCCCAAGCGCATGGACACCAAGGACGCCAACGCCCACCCCCTCGACCGCATCGACGAAGCGATCATCGACATCCTGCGCCATGACGGCCGCATCACCTTCGAAAAACTCTCCAGCCTCGTCCACCTCACCCCCCGCCCCTGCCTGGAGCGTGTACGCAAGCTGGAGCGCCGTGGCGTGATCCGCGGCTACGGGGCAATCATCGACCTGCAGAAGGTGGCGCCCGGGGTGTCGCTGCTGGTGCTGGTCGCCCTGTCCAACCAAAGCGGGCGGGCCGCGCAGAAGGCCTTCGAAGCCACCCTGCGCAACTGCCCGGAAGTGCACGAGTGCCAGCTGATCAGCGGCCACTTCGACTACAGCCTGCGCCTGCGCTGCCGCGACATGGAACACTACCGGTTGCTCAGCGAAAGCTGGATGAACGACGACACCCTGCACATCGACAAGCTGGTCGCGCACCCGGTACTGGCCGAGGTCAAGCCAATGGCTCGCTGACGCGCTATCAAGAGTCGCGCCATTGCGCCGGGCGCGAACTCTACGAGGTCACCCGCATAATGCAAATAACCCTTATGAATCATGGCGTTATCGAAAATACTGAGGTCGGCATGGCGCTTGGCAAGCTGATTGCAACGGTACCCGAGGCACTGGCCAAAGCCTGATCTGATTCATGTGCGCACGCGGTTCGCCGCTGCGATTCACCTGCGAACGGCCGCACTGCGGCCCGATCAACCAGACGCACCGAATTAGAGCGAGGCAGGCTGGATTGCCCCACAACTGGTCAGACCGGTAAGGCCAAAAAACCTTGCAAAGTCGGATTTTTCGCGCTTTCATGGCTTCGCGCTGAACAAACCGGTAAGACCACAATAATTAAGTCCTGCGCTCTTTCGCCCCGTGCGGCTACCGAAGCAAGGACACCGATCAGAGATCCCTCCCATGCTCAAATGGTGCTCGCGTTCGATCTTCCTTCAAGTCGTGCTCGGCCTTGCCCTCGGCATCGCCTGCGGTCTCAGCTTCCCCGACCTTTCCCTGCAACTCAAACCCCTTGGCGACGGCTTCATCAAGCTGATCAAGATGCTCATCGGCCTGATCGTGTTCTGTGTGGTGGTCAGCGGTATCTCGGGCGCCGGAGACCTGAAAAAGGTCGGGCGCATCGGCCTGAAGTCGGTGATCTACTTCGAAGTGCTGACTACCCTGGCGCTGGTGATCGGCCTGGTGTTCGCCTTCACCAGCGGCATCGGCAGCGGCGCCAACATCCACCTGGACCAACTGTCCAGCGCCGACGCCAGCAGCCTGGCCGAGCGCGGCCAGCACATCCACGGTGCCACGGCATTCTTCATGGACCTGATCCCCACCTCGGTGATCGGCGCCTTCGCCGACAACAACATCCTCCAGGTGCTGCTGTTC
This sequence comes from Pseudomonas sp. B8(2017), assembly GCF_002113575.1. Classification (NCBI taxonomy): domain Bacteria; kingdom Pseudomonadati; phylum Pseudomonadota; class Gammaproteobacteria; order Pseudomonadales; family Pseudomonadaceae; genus Pseudomonas; species Pseudomonas sp. B8(2017). The sequence goes on from NZ_NEIO01000009.1 coordinate 212,667, forward strand.
TCGGTACTGTTCGGCAGCGCGCTGAACCTGGTGGGTGACTCGGCAGCCGGCATCTCGCGGCTGATCAACGAACTGAGCCACGTGATCTTCCGCATCATGGGCATGATCGTGCGCCTGGCACCGATCGGCGTGTTCGGCGCCATCGCCTTCACCACCAGCAAGTACGGCCTGGAATCGCTGCAACACCTGGGCGGGCTGGTGGCGCTGTTCTACCTGACCTGTGCCGGCTTCGTACTGATCGTGCTGGGCACGGTCATGCGCCTGTCGGGCCTGAAGCTGCTGCCACTGATCAAGTACCTGCGTGAAGAGCTCACCATCGTGCTGGGCACCGCCTCGTCCGATGCCGTACTGCCACAGATCATGCGCAAGCTCGAGCACCTGGGCATCGGCAGCTCCACCGTCGGCCTGGTGATCCCCACCGGCTATTCGTTCAACCTCGATGGTTTCTCCATCTACCTGACCCTGGCCATCGTGTTCATTGCCAACGCCACCGGCACGCCACTGGCAATGACCGACCTGCTGACCATCCTGCTGGTGTCGCTGGTGACTTCCAAGGGCGCTCACGGCATCCCAGGCTCGGCGCTGGTGATCCTTGCCGCTACCCTGACCGCCGTGCCGGCGATCCCGGTGGTCGGCCTGGTACTGGTACTGGCGGTGGACTGGTTCATGGGCATCGGCCGGGCGCTGACCAACCTGATCGGCAACTGCGTGGCCACCGTGGCCATCGCCCGCTGGGAGAAGGACATCGACCTGGAACGCGCGCACAACGTGCTTGACGGCAAACCCGGCTTCGCCCCCACGCCACGCAAGCAGCCCAACCCCCATCAACAGGAATTCTGAGCGAACGTGGCCGGCACTGATGCCGGCCCTTCCAGGAGCGAACCGTGATCAGCTCATCTACCGTCGTCAACTCAGTGGTGGAAAAACTGCGCCAGGCCCTCGCCCGAGGCCAATGGCGTACCGGCGACATGCTGCCAGGCCAGCGCGAGCTGGCCGAACAACTGGGTATCAGCCGCCCCAGCCTGCGCGAAGCGGTGACCGTGCTGGAAACCCTGGGCCTGGTGCGTTCGCTGCCGGGCAAGGGCGTGCTGGTACTGGATGCCGATGCCACCGCCCAGGAACCGGGCGTGGACACCAGCGCCGCAGCCAGCCTGGCCGACGTGCTGGAGCTGCGCTACACCCTTGAGCCCTTCATCGTCGGCCTGGTGGCGCAGTCGGCCAACAGCCAGGACATCGGCCAGCTGCGCCTGACCCTGATGGACATGCGTGAAGCGCTGGAGGCCGATGACAGCGAAGCCGGCGTCAGGGCCTACATCGCCTTCCATGAAGCGCTGTTCGCCCTGACCACCAACCCGATCTTCCAGAGCGTGGTGCAACAGACCGGCAATGCCCTCAAGCAGAGCGCCGACATGCTGCGCAATTCGCCAGAGCACCTGGCCGCGCGGCTGAAGGAAAACGAAGCGGTGGTGCGCGCCATACGTGAGCGCAGCAGCGCCCAGGCCAGTGCCCAGATGCGCCAGCACATCCTGGCCGAAGGGTTGCGCATGGGCATCCCGTTGAACATCCCGGACGAACACCCGCATCCATGACCCCAGGAGAGCGACCATGAACGCCGCCCCTCACTTGCCGGCCCTGCTCGCGGCCGGCGAAACCCGCCTGTCGGCCGAGCAGATCTACCCGCGGCTGTTCGATGCCATTCTCGAACAGCGCCTGCCACCTGGCAGCCTGTTGCCCGAACAGGCGCTGGGCCATGCCTTTGGCGTCAGCCGTACAGTGATCCGCCGCGTGCTCGGGCGCCTGTCCGACCAGCAGGTGGTGGTGCAGCGCCCCAGCCACACTGCGCATCTGGCCGCGCCCGACCCGGAGCAGGCCCGCCAGGTGCTCAGCGCCCGGCGCCTGGCCGAAACCACGCTGATCACCCTGGCCGCGCAACGCGCCCGGCCGGTACAGATTCGCCAGCTGCGACAACTGGTGGAGCGCGAGCGCCAGCACCATGAGAACGGCGAGCGTTGTGCGGCGATCCGCCTGGGCGGCGAGTTTCACCTGAAACTGGCGCAGGTGGCCGCCAATGCGCCACTGGCACGGTTCCTCAACGGCCTGGTGCCGATGACCTCGCTGATCATCGCCCGCTACGAGTCGCCATGCTGCGACCACTGCGCGTGGCAGGAACATGCGGCGATCATCGATGCCGTGGAGCACGGCGATGCCGAGGCGGCGCTGGGGCTGATGCACAAGCATCTCGACCGCCTGGAAGAAAAGCTCGACCTGGAATGACCGATTCAAGCTGACGCCCCCTTGTAGGAGCGGCCTTGTGTCGCGATGGGGCGCGAAGCGGCCCCAGGATTTCAGCTGTGCAGCAGAAATTGCCGGGGCCGCTTTGCGGCCCTTTCGCGACACAAGGCCGCTCCTACATGGATCGCGTTGGCCGGGCGATGGCCGATGGGCTGCACGGCAGCCCTTCACTCCCCACCCTATACTCCGAGAACCACCCCAGCCTCTATCAGGGAGGCGGTTGCGTGAGCACTCGAGTCCTCCTGCTGCTGTGCCTGCTGCTGGCCCTGGCCGGCTGCGCAGGCAAGCCGCCACCTGTCCCGCCACCACCGGTGGTGCTCACCCCCGCCGCCTGGCAACGCATCGACCAGGAACTGATCGAAGCCTCGGTCGGCGCCGCCAGCTCGGCCAACGACTATGCCCGGCGCTCCATGCGAGTGTGGAAGGAACAGGTGCAGCAGCGCACCGAAAGCGACTTTGTCCCGTGGTTCACCGGCTACTGGACCCAGCAGTGGCTGACCCTCAAGGTGGCCTGGTACAAGATCGACAGTGGTGAAGGCCGGGAGCCGGCGGAAAAGCGCCTGGCGCTGTACCTGCAGGAGCAGTACCACAAGCGGGTGATCGAACCGGTGGCCGAGCAGATCAACCCCGAAGGCATCCGCGACCGTGCCAGCGAGCTGTACCTGCAACTGCTCGGCCAGCAGCTGCCGGCCATCATCAGCCGCTACAACGCGCCCCCCGAGCAGTTCAGCCAGCGCCTCAACCGCATTCCTGCCATCGCCCTGGGGCCGCCGGATGCGCGCAATGCCAGCCTGTACCAACTGCTGCGGGCCAAGTCGCTGGCCCAGCAACCGGCCTGGCAAGCCATGCGCCAGCACCTGCACCAGCAGGCCGGCAAAGGCCCCGGCAAGACCGATGTCGGGCTGAACTCGGTGGCCAACCAGGCCAGCGAAAAGCTCGGCGCCACCCTGGCCCCGCGCGGCATCGCCAGTGCCGTGGCGTCGGCGGTGGGCAAGGTGGCGGGGGCGATGATTTCGATTGCGGCGGCCGGTTACGGGATGATGACCCATGACCGCGAACACCCGCAGATGGTCGAGCAGTTGCGGGTGATCCTCAACGTGGCGCTGAACCAGGAATGGCAGGAGCTGATGGAGAACCGCCAGAGCGGGGCCATGTCGGGGGTGTACTACCTGTCGGGGCAGGTCGAGGACAGCTTGCTGGCCAGTGCGCCGCGGCCGGCGGAACAACCGATTGAGCAGCAGGTGAAGCAGCAGCAGGAGCCTTTGATCATTCGCTTGCCGCCTTAGTGGTTGACTGTTCCGGCCTCTTCGCGGGTAAACCCGCTCCCACAGGGTCGCCCACTGCCTTCAAGGCCTGTGATATCCCTGTGGGAGCGGGTTTACCCGCGAAGAGGCCGCCACAGGTAACGTGTCAGGCCGTAGCCAACGCAGAACTGGGCAAGCCAAAGATCCGGTCGAACGCCCAGTTGTAGACAAAGGTGTAGCACGGCACCAGCACGATGAACGCCATGTCCACCAGCAGTGCCTCCAGCAATGTCATGTCCAGCCACCAGGCAATCAACGGGATCAGGTACACCACCAGAGTCAGCTGGAAGCCGATGGCATGCGCCACCCGCCGAGCCACACTGCGCCCGCGCTTGGCCTGGCGACTCTCCCACCACTCGAACAGGGTGTTGTAGATCAGGTTCCAGAGCATGGCGATGGTGGTGATCATCACCGCCAGAGGCCCGGTATGCGATGCCTGGGTGTCCGACAGGTAGGCCAGCCCGAGGGTCGACATGCACAGCCCGATCAGTTCATAGAAAGTCACGTAGACCAGTTTGCGTTTGAGTCCCTGCACCCGGGATTACCTCCAATGACAAAAGCGATGGGGCGCGATCATGCTTCATCATGCTTGACAGCAAAAGTCAGCAGCTGTCAGATCTACTGACAGGAGGCTGCCATGAACTTTTCCAGCGACAATATCCAGCTGTTTCTCGCCGTGCTCGACCGCGGTTCGTTTTCCGCCGCCGCGCGCGCCCTGCAGCGGGTGCCTTCGGCCGTGAGCATGGCCATCGGCAACCTCGAGGCCGAACTGGGCTACACCCTGTTCGAGCGCGGCCCGCGGGAAGTCCGCCCGACTGCCCAGGCCATGGCGCTGGAACCCCATGCCCGGCTGATCGCCGAGCAGCTGGGGCTGCTGCAGGTGCATGCCCTGGAGCTGTCTCAGGGGCTGGAGAGCAGCCTGACCCTGGCGGTGGTGCCGGACATCGACCACCGCCCGCTGCTGGCGGCCATCGCTCGCCTGGGTGAGCGGCACCCGCTGCTGGACATCGCCCTGCTCAGCGCCCCGCAGGAAGAGGCCGTGCACCTGCTGGACAGCGGCCGCGCCGACCTCTGCGTAGCCTTTGCCGGGCTGCAGGTCGATGCCCGGCGCGGCTTCCAGCACATCGGCATGGAGTCGCTGGTGGCCACCCTGTCGCCCGCCCACCCGGCCCTGCGCGAGGGGCGTATCCACTACCTCGAAGACCTGACCCGGGTGCGCCAGATCCTGGTGCGCAGCCGTGACCTGCCACTGGCCGACCCACGCCCGTTGATAGGCGCCACGCACTGGTCAACCGACAGCTTCGACCTCGCCCTGCAGATGGTGGAGGCCGGCCTGGGCTGGGGCGACCTGCCGCTGTCGCGGGTCGCGCCACTGCTGGCCAGCGGGCGCCTGGTGCGCCTGGATTTTCGCAACACCCGCAACGAGCTGCAGTTGCCGGTACACATCTTCTGGCGCAAGCAACAACCGTTGCAGCAGGCTGCACGCCTGTTGATCGAGCAGTTGTGTAGCCAGTGAATGCCGTCCGTCGAAATGACCGTAAGAAATTTCTGTAAGCACTTCAATCTTTTACCCCTTGAGCCGATATCCCGAACGATAGGTTGCGCAATGCGTCATGAGCGCGCTGCGCCCTCCCCTCATTGGCTCAAGGTCTCGAAACATGAACCTGAAATTTCGCCACAAGATCCTGCTCAGCGCCTGCGGCGTCGTGGTCCTGGCATTTGCCCTGTTCACGCTCTACAACGACTACCTGCAACGCAACACCATCCGCCAGAACATCGAAGCTTCGGTGCAGCAGTCCGGCGCACTGACCGCCAGCAGTGTGCAGAACTGGATGAGCGGGCGCATCCTGGTCCTGGAAAACCTGGCCCAGGACATCGCCCAGCAAGGTGCCGGCGATACCCTGGCCGGGCTGATCGAGCAGCCGTCCTACACGCGCAATTTCCTGTTCACCTACCTGGGCCAGGCCAACGGTGTGTTCACCCAGCGCCCCGATACACAGATGCCGGCCGGTTACGACCCACGTCAGCGCCCTTGGTACGGCGCCGCGGCCAGCGCCGGGCAGACCGTGCTGACTGCCCCGTACCAGGGTGCTGTCGGCGGCCTGATGGTCACCATCGCCACGCCGGTGAAAAGCAAGGGCAATGGCGAGCTGATCGGCGTGGTCGGCGGTGACGTCACCCTCGACACCCTGGTCGAGATCATCAATTCGGTCGATTTCGGCGGCATCGGCCACGCCTTCCTGGCCGACAGCAATGGCCAGGTGATCGTCAGCCCCGACAAAGACCAGGTGATGAAGAACCTCAAGGACATCTACCCCGGCAGCAATCTGCAAGTCGCCGCCGGCATGCAGGATGTCACCCTCAATGGCCAGGACCGCATCATCTCCTTCGCCCCGGTGGCCGGCCTGCCTTCGGCACAGTGGTACATCGGCCTGTCGATCGACAAGGACAAGGCCTACGCCGCGCTCAGCCAGTTCCGCACCTCGGCGATCATCGCCATGCTGATCGCCGTGGCTGCCATCGCCGGCCTGCTCGGCCTGCTGATCCCGGTGCTGATGAGCCCGCTGACCACCATGGGCCGCGCCATGCGCGACATCGCCGAGGGCGAAGGTGACCTCACCCGCCGCCTGACCGTGCAGAACAAGGACGAGTTCGGCGAACTGGCCACCTCGTTCAACCGCTTCGTCGAGCGCATCCATGCCTCGATCAGCGAAGTGTCCTCGGCAACCCGCCTGGTGCACGACCTGTCGGAAAAGGTGGTCAATGCCTCCAATGCGTCGATCACCGGTTCCGAAGAGCAAAGCATGCGCACCAACAGCGTGGCCGCAGCGATCAACGAACTGGGTGCCGCCACCCAGGAAATCGCCCGCAACGCCGCCGATGCCTCGCAGCATGCCAGCGGTGCCAGCGAACAGGCCCACGGTGGCCGTGAAGTGGTCGAAGAAGCGATCAGCGCCATGACCGCCCTGTCGCAGCGCATCAGCGAGTCCTGCGCGCAAATCGAAACGCTCAACGCCAGCACTGACGAAATCGGCAAGATCCTCGACGTGATCAAGGGCATCTCGCAGCAGACCAACCTGCTGGCGCTGAACGCCGCCATCGAAGCGGCCCGTGCCGGTGAGGCCGGCCGTGGCTTTGCCGTGGTGGCCGACGAGGTACGCAACCTGGCGCACCGCACCCAGGAATCGGCGGAAGAAATCCACCGCATGATCACCAGCCTGCAGGTAGGCTCGCGCGAAGCGGTGCACACCATGAACACCAGCCAGGTTTCCAGCGAGCAGACCGTGCAGGTGGCCAACCAGGCCGGCGAGCGCCTGGCCAGCGTGACCCAGCGCATTGGCGAGATCGATGGCATGAACCAATCGGTGGCTACCGCTACCGAAGAGCAGACCGCCGTGGTCGAGAGCCTCAACCTGGACATCACCCAGATCAACGCCCTGAACCAGCAAGGGGTGGAGAACCTCAACGAGACCCTGCGCCATTGCGACCAACTGGCCCAGCAGGCCGGGCGCCTGAAGCAGCTGGTAGGCAGCTTCAGGATCTGATGGCCCAGGGGGCGCTCTGCGCCCCAATCGCGACGCAAGGCCGCTCCCACAGGTGCCATGCGGTCCTTGTGGGAGCGGCCTTGTGTCGCGATCGGGCTGCGCAGCAGCCCCCTACGCCACCGCCGCTTTAACCACTTTGCTCCGCCGGACCCAGGCCAGCAGCACCGCCGCCATCAGCACGAAGCCCAGGTAGCCGAACAGCGGGTACACCTCACCCACCAGTCTGATGAACCCCACCAGGCTGCAGCCGAACGCCACCACCCCGGTCACCACCGAGCCCCAGCGAAACTTCGCCGTACCCGCCGGCATCAGCCGCGAGAGGAAGGAGAACAACGTACCCACCGCGGTGTTGACGATCATGCCGAAGATGATCAGGCACATCACCAGCCCCAGCAGTGGCGATACTTCGTTGGCGATCGACAGCATCGGCATCGGCAGGTCAGCCACGCTGTCCAGGCGCGACAACAGCCCGGCACTCATCACCAGCATCAGCCCGCCCAGTGCTGCACCACCAAGCAGCCCACCCCATACCGCGGTTCTCTCGCCCTTGGCCGAGCCGCCCAGGATGGCCAGGATCGGCGCGCCGGCAACGATGTTGTACGACACGTACAGGAACGCCCCCAGCAGCCAGTGACGGGTGCCCGCCTGTTGCTGGCTGGCCAGCTGGTCGAGCTGGGCGAAGCTCTGCTCCCGGCTGAACACGGCGTACAACGCAATCGCCGAGGCCACCAGGATCAGCAACGGCGTGATGGCACCAATGGCGAGGATCACCTTGCGCACGTCCAGGCACACGATGCCCACCACCACCAGCGTCACCAGCACGCTGCCGGCCAGCGCCGGGATGCCGAACTGCTGCTCCAGCAAGGCACCACCACCGGCCAGCATGACCACGGTGACGGCAAACATGAAAAAGGTGATCAGCCAGTCGACGAACAGGCCCAGGTGACGGCCGCAGATGGCCTGGATCACATCCTTGTGCGAAGTGGCCTGCTGGCGATTGCCCAGCCCCGCCAGGGCCATGCCGAGGAAGGTGAACAAGGCTGCACTGACCAGCGCACCAACCAGCCCCCACACACCGAAATCGACAAAGAACAACAACAGTTCCCGCCCCGAAGCGAACCC